>JAAVYC010000155.1 GCA_022790905.1 Lachnospiraceae bacterium
ATTCCTTTTCTCAATTAGAATTTGTCAGTGAAAATGATCATCATGACATCTTTTATAAAAAGATGCAAAATGGTTATTAGAGTTTAATGTTGTCGAAGCAAAAGCCATTGAACTGAAAAAAGCAGGAAAAACAAAAGAAATGTCCAGCCTGCTCTATAACTTCACCGAAGCGTGTGTCAATGAAGCTCTAGAAACAATCAAAAAAGCAAAAGAAGTATTTGTTGTATTAGAAAAGTAAAAAAACTCCATACTTTATATGAATTCCCTTAAATATAGTATCATGAGTTTTTAAAGAATCTGTCCTTATCAGGACAGATTCTTTCCTGTTTTCGATCAATTTTATCAGCATATGTTTATGATTCCGCACGACTATATAGATTCCCGCGGTATATAAAAAAGGCTGTTGCCTGGGCAGATTTTTCTGCTTTGGCAACAGCTCTATTAAAATGACCTATAGTACTTTTGATAAAAATTCCTGTAATCTTTCGTTTTTTGGATTTGCGAAAAATTCCTCCGGTGTATTCTCCTCCTGAATTTTCCCCTCATCGATAAAAAGTACACGGTTTGCGACTTCCCGCGCAAATCCCATCTCATGCGTAACAACTACCATCGTCATTCCGTCTCTCGCTAGTTCCTGCATAAGCTCTAACACTTCGCCGACCATCTCCGGATCTAGAGCAGAAGTCGGCTCATCAAAGAGCATGACATCTGGATTCATCGCAAGAGCACGGGCAATTGCAATCCTCTGCTTTTGTCCGCCGGAAAGCTGTGACGGATAGTCATTGGCACGTTCCGGTAATCCGACGCGCTCTAAAAGCTCCATCGCTCGTTTCCCTGCTTCCTCCGCTGTCGTCAGGCCGAGTTTTACCGGAGCCAACGTGATATTTTCTTTAATCGTATAATTCGGAAACAGATTGAACTGCTGAAACACCATGCCAATCTTTTGCCGCATTTTATTGATATCCACGGATTTGTCCGTAATATCGGTTCCCTCAAACAAAATTGTTCCGGAAGTCGGTTCCTCTAACAGATTCATAGAACGCAAAAACGTGGATTTTCCACACCCGGACGGTCCGATAATCGCCACCACTTCTCCTTGTCGAATCTCTGTTGTAATCCCGTCAAGTACAACCTGATCCCCAAAAGATTTACACAAATTCTGTATATGAATCAACACATCTGTATTAACGCTCACTGGTTCTCAGTCTCCTTTCCAGCTTATTCACACCTGCACTCATAAGCATGACAACTGCAAGATAAATCCCTGCTACTGCAAACAGAGGAAGAAATGGTTCATAAGTAATACTCCGAATAATATCTCCGCCCTTTGTCAAATCCTGCGTACCGATATATCCACTGATCGCCGTCTCTTTTAAGAGCACAATCAACTCGTTTCCAAGCGCCGGAAGTACATTCTTAAACGCCTGTGGCAAAATAATCAGCCTCATCGTCTGTCCATAGTTAAAGCCAAGACTCCGTCCCGCTTCAAACTGCCCTACGTCCACAGACATGATTCCCGAACGAACAATCTCCGCTACATAGGCTCCTGAATTGATTCCAAAAGCCAGGACCGCAACGATAATTTTGCTCACATTGACCGAGGCAAAAATAATGTAATATGCAATCAAAATCTGCACCATCGTTGGCGTTCCCCGAATTACCGTCAGATATACACGACAGATGGCATTTAAAATCTTAAAAGAACCATTTTTATCGTGGCTTGTCCTGATAATCGCCACCAAAAAGCCAATCACAGTTCCAACCAATACCGCAAAAACGGCAATCAGCAATGTATTTTTTAATCCGATGAGCAGATATCTCCAGCGATCATCCTGAATAAAATTCTGATAAAAACTAAATTTTAACTCGTTCATTATCAGCCCTCTGTCCTATTTTCTGGTAATAATTACCTGTTTTGCCGTCGCATAAGTATCTGTAAAATCAATATTTTTCAAACGATCCTCTGTCACTGTCATTCCAGCCGCTCCAAAATCCGCTTTGCCAGACTGTACTGCTGCAATAATGGAATCAAATTCCATATCCTCAATCTTTAACTCATAACCGAGCTTATCACAGATTGCACGTGCAATATCCGCATCAATTCCGATTACCTTATCACCGTCATAATATTCGTACGGCTCAAAATAAGCATTAGTTGCCATGGTCAGAGTTCCCTTGGAGTAATCTACGTCTTTTGGTGACTCATAAGGACTCCTGCCTTTTGTGTCATCTCCAATATAATTGCTTACGATAGAATCCAATACTCCCTCTGATTTCAATTCTTTTAAAGCTCCGTTAATCTCGTCTTTCAAAGCTGTATTCTCTTTTGAAACACAGATTGCATATTCCTCATCCGCGAACTCTTCGTCTAAAATCTGTAAATCATCATTTTTGTCCACAAACGCCTGTGCCGGCTGTGAATCGATAATTACACAGTCAATCTTTCCCTGCTTTAACGCCTGCACTGCGTCTGTACCCTTGTTATAACGCTCAATCTTAGTACCGGCTTTGTCATTCTCATATTCATCTGTTGAATATGTATCACCAGTTGTTCCGAGCTGTACGCCGATCTTCTTTCCCTCCAGATCATCTACGGATTTTACTGTATTTTCTTTCTTGTTTCCACCACATGCGGTAAGGGCAAGCACCATACCTGTCGCAAGTAAAAAGGCTGCTGCCTTTTTCATGTTTTTCATAAATAATTCCTCCTTGTATAAATATGCATTAATTATAGCATTTTTTCGCAAAAATACAAGCTGGAATTACTGTACAAGATCCAAATGTTGTACGGTTCCTGTCCCTCCATTCTCATACAAAAAAATTCCCGTCTTTCTGATATAGGCATTTGTCCGGTTCCCATAACGGGAATTTAATGAAAATTGTGTCTGTGCATTCTTCAGATAGATTGCGCCCACTCCCGCCTCTTTTAATTTCAGCAGTTTATCATTTCCCTTTTCATCCTTCACCCAGATTCTAAGCTTATCAAAAATGGCATCCGCCTCATCAATCCATCCATTTTTATCAATATCATACTCTTCGAGATCGGCAAATCCGTCTCCGCTCTTTGCACCAAATAATTCCGAACCATCGTCGATTTTTCCATTCCCGTTTTTATCAAGCGCTAAAAATCCGCTTCCCCGAGAAGGCATGGAAATCGATTCCTCTTCTTCATCCATGTCCAAATCAAATAAGAATTTCTGGTCACTGACACTTGCCACATTAGAATTTAAGTTGATCACAAGCGGATCACAGAGCCTCTCTGCCCCAAATTGCACCTGATTCATAACAAAAGAGGTAAAGGAACGTGTCATCTCTACATGTACCCGAAACGACAGCTCTCTTCCATCGGCAGTCACAACGCTCCCTGTTGTCTGAAATGTCGTTGTCTCTCTTTCATGGAAAAAACCGCTCTTTGTGTAGACTCCGCCAAATTTTTGTGCCGAGGCACCCCAGCTTTTCCCCATAGACTCTTTGAAAGAATCTTTATCTCCGTCTCCAAAAAACAGATCTAGCAGATAATTGATGACTTCTGACTGAATCTGATATTTTGTTTTTCCTTTATAAGGGTTTTCTTCTTGCTGGGTTTTTTGAACTTTCTCTTTTACTTCCGTAGTCTCTTCTCTCGATACATCCGCACTCTCTAAAGCCTCCTCCACCATGTTCTCATCCCGTACTCCGCTAGAACTTCCCCAAGTCGTGATACTCGTATTTTCTTCCTGTTTTGACACATAATTTCTGCTGCTGTTCATATTGACATTTGATGATTGAATTATCATGACATCTCCCTCTTTCCTAAATAAAAAGAACGGCAGACCAGAACCCTTCTCCTATCTACCGTCCCTGGCTTCCGATATTAAATTCCTGTAATTTACTTATCGGAAGAGATTTTCTATTTCTTTAGTAAAAACGTCCAAATTATGCCATATCATCCCGCAATGCATCTATGATATTCTCTTTTCTGACTTTTCCGGTAACATACAGCATAGTAATACAAATGACTAAAAACACTCCGAGTGTGCTAATTCCTATACTTTTCCATGGAAATACAAAACTCAACTCGTCACCGCCGGCTTTCATTCCCTCATAGATAAGCCATGAAAAAACTCCGGAAATCGGAAGACCCCAAAGCATGGTCTTCACACCATAGAGAACACACTCAAAACGCATCATCCGATTGAAATCCCGATCTGCCATTCCCACAGAGCGAAGCATGGCAAGCTCCCTTCTGCGCAGCCGGATATTCGTAGAGATCGTATTGAACACGTTCGCAACTGCGATCAATGATACCATAATCACAAAAATGATCGTAAATAAGTTCGCAACAAACAACAAATTTCGATTTTGTTCAAATATATCGTAAAGATTATACAAAGTATAATCAGCGGAAATATTCGCTCCCGCGAGTATATTTCTTATCTGCTCTGTGGACTGTCCCGGATTTTTCGACTGAAACGTCATCCCTAGTTTGGTCGGCGCTTCCAATAAATCAAACGATGCTTTCATTTGATAAGGCGCCACAACCATAAGGTTATAGCCATGCTGCTCGTAACTTCCCGCAGGCAAAAGATCCGGATAATCGTCTACAAATGTCGCATGGATTATTTTCGTCTCTTCCCCGGATGCAGAATGAAGCGTCAATTCCATCGGTTCCTCCTGCATGTAGTAGCCATCGGAAAGCATCCCAACCATAATCATATTGTCTTCCTGTCCGGTGTACTCTTTTTCAGGCAGTTTCAGACCTTTTAACAAATCTTTATAAACACCATCTTCAACAAACTGTATATCCAATAGCAGCTCTATGTTCTCGCTCACTCCATCATAACCGATGGCATCTTGATAGGAATCCAAAAAACTTTTCGTCACTGTATCCGCCTTTACCGTGCAAGAATATGTCGAAAATGCCTGGTATGCACTTTTATAGACTCCTTTTGCCTCTTTCATATTCTTATAGAGCTGGAATACTTCTTTTTCTTCCATATCCCGCGTATAAAAACAGATATCATAATCTTCTACTATCTCAGATGGCTTTGCCGCCTGCTTCAGATAAATTCCAAATGAGCTTGTCGACACAATCAAAACGACGCTTAACGTCAGCGATAAAATTATGCTGCGATAACGACGCCTATTTCTCTTAAAGTTTTTTAATGCAAGCATTCCTTCTAACCCATAAATGCGCTTTGCAAATTTCGATGTTTTGACCGCCTTTGTCTCCACTTGAATTTCATTCGTCTGACGGAGACATTCCATCACAGGAATCGAAGCGGCCTTTTTTGCCGGCAAGTAAGCCGAAATCAGAATTGTCAGCATGCTGATAAACATTGCAACTACAAGTGCCAAAACAGATACTTTTAAGTCGAGTGGGACATCGTCATACATCACATTTTTAAAATTTTTTTCCACTAGAATCAATACCATCTTGACACTTGGAATGCCGATTAAAATGCCAAGCGGAATACCAAGAGCGCCGACGCAACATCCTTCAAACAGCACCGAGCTGCGCAGTTGTTTTTCCGTAGCACCTACCGACATCAGGATTCCAAACTGATGTGTACGCTCATTCAATGCAATCTGAAAAGAATTATAGATTAAAAATATTGAACCGAGCATGACTAAAACGACCAAAACTCCGCCCACTGAATACAAAAGAACAGTAAGCATTTTATTTTCCGATAAACCCATAAAGCGCAACACATTATCGTTTAGAACATAATCGTCGCCATCCAATATATTTTTTATATAGGAATGGAGTCGGTAAGGATTCTCCAATTCGACAAACGCAGTGAGACTCTGCTCCCGATCTGTAGGATCTCCTACTGTAAGCAATGTATATCCGGGCGCAGAATATTCCTCGGACACAAGCCTTTGACAAATTCCAACAACCTTATACGTCTCTTCTCGCGAAGAAAGAAGCCGTTCCTGATCTGCGCGGTAGGGATCATGCTGATTTAAGATTTCTTCTCCGCTCCGGCGATCTCCTACTGTAAGATTCAGCGTATCTCCTACTAAAATCTTTACGCCCCCATTTGACGCAACATGTGCTGGTATTAGGATCTCACGACTGTTTTTAGGCAGTCTGCCTGATATCAAAGTAAGCGGCAATTGATCAAAAGTCTCTTTCTCCCATCCACTGACAAACAGATAGGGTTTGTCTGGATTCTGTCCTCCATCTAGCAGTGCATAACCAAGATTTTGAAACGAAACGACATTTTTCACCAAGCGATTCTTTTCCTGCTTTTTCACAAAAGAAGTATCCGCAGCGGTTACTTCCACATGCCAATTTCCATATTTTTTTTCCGCACCGCGTACCATATAATTTTGCAAAGAGACAGCAACCGTGGCAATAGATGTAATTAAAGCTGCTGCTAACGCCACACCGATCACTGTCACAAACGTCCGTGTACGGCTCTTTTTCAAACTCTGCAGGGCAACTTTGTTAAAAACGTTCATGATCTTGCCACCTGCCTCTCGTCCCGCACCACTTTTCCGTCCGCAATCGTGATCATGCGCTCTGCCTGCAGGGCAATATTTTCGTCATGAGTGACAAGGATCAATGTCTGTCCATATTTTTTATTGCTCTCCTTTAATAGCTTAATAATTTCATGTCCATTGCGGCTGTCCAAAGCGCCAGTCGGTTCATCTGCCAACATCACTGCCGGCGCATTCATCAGGGCACGCCCGATCGCAACACGCTGCTGCTGACCGCCGGACAATTGATTCGGCAGATGCTTTCTCCTCTCCTCTAATCCCAATAAAGTCAGCAAATCATCCAGCCGCTCTTTATTCACTTTTCTCTTATCCATCAAAATAGGAAGTGTAATATTTTCTACCACATTCAATGTTGGAATCAGATTATTAAACTGATAAATCAGACCCACCTGGCGACGGCGAAAAATAGCAAGTTTCTCATTATTGCTGGCATAGACATCATGTCCGTTCAAATAAATCTTGCCGCTTGTCGGTGTATCTACACCGGCAATTGCATGTAACAGGGTGGATTTACCAGAACCCGAAGAACCAATAATTGAAATAAATTCCCCCTTTTCGATGGAAAGTGAAACATGATTGAGCGCTGTAACCCGATTCTCTCCTTTTCCATAGACTTTACATAAATCTTCAACTCTTAAAAACTCCATTATCTGAGCCTCCTTTTTTCATTTTGCCCGATCTTTTCAATTGGCACGATGGAACTTCCGTCCAATCATGTCAATTCGTATCATTGAGCCTACTCATATAATAGAACTTCTGCCTTACATTTCCGTGACTTTTGAGTGAGAGATCTGTCACTTTGAAAATTTCATTACAAACGCTGCTCCATTCGATAATATTGCACCTGCATACCCAATTTTTCATATAAATGCAATGCATCGGTATTAAAACCCCAGACGCACAGTTCTAAGGATTCGGCATTCTCAGCTATCGCCTGCTCGCGGGCCTTTTGTATTAAATTTGAAGCAATCCCCTGTCCACGGTATTCTGGTAATATAGACAAATCCTCAATTACCGCAATTTTTCTAACTTTACAAAAAGAATTCCCCTCAGTTTTTTCAATCTTTCCAAAACAAATTCCCACAATCTTTTTATCACATACATCCATAAGGGAAATCGGCGTGGAAAGATTCAATAATTCCTCAAATTCCTGCTTTGTATAACATGACTGTGTATGAAAATAATCTGGACGGGCTTGTTGATGAATCTTGAATACGGCCCCTTCTAATCGCTGGACCATCTCATAATCTGTTGGCTGTGCTCTCCTGATCTCAATCATATCTATTATGTCCTTTCATTTTCTTCTTCGTCTTTTCTCTACACGATCTTTATCGTCCGATCACTTCGGAAAACGAACCGAAAACAATGCGCCTCCCTGCAGATGATTTTTCGCCGTAACTGTCCCTCCTTGTCTGACAATAATCGTTTTACAGAGCGCCAGCCCGATTCCATATCCCGCGGTACTCGTATTTTTCCCGCGATAAAATCTTTGAAACAGACGAGGCAATTCTTCTTCTCGAAATCCCACGCCGCTGTCGTGAAAACGGATCTCGGTAAACAGCGGCGTATCCTCACAGTCAATTTCAATCTTTCCATGATCGCCCGCACTTTCGATACAATTTTTCAAAATATTTTGCAGTGCTTCACAAAGCCACTGCGGATCCCCCTGAATGACAACCCCTCTAGGTATCTCCACCCGCAAATCTATATCATGCAAATCCATAGAGATGAACAGCGGATGAAGCACGGATTTGATCAGAGCTGCAACTTCCACCTGCTCATTCCGAAAAGCTACGACTCCCGCATCTAAACGGGATAGTTTGAGCAGGGAAGTGAGTAGCCAGTCCATTTGCGCAAATAGTTTTTCCGTCTCCCGCAGCAATTCTTTTTGTTCCTCTTCACCCTGATTTTTTTCTAATAGTGACAATATCAAATTTGCAGAAGTCAAGGGCGTACGAAGCTGATGGGCGATATCTACTAAAGAGTCCGCGAGATGTTCTTTCTCCTTTTTAAGCGCTTCATTCTGCTCTCGGATACGCAATGTCATCTTGACAATTTCACTCCGCAAAATAGAAAGTTCCCCCTCCTCCGATTCATTGATATCTAACCGCTCAGAATTGTGGAGCACAAGATCAATCTGTTCAGAGATCTGTGCAATTCCCTTATATCTGGCTCTAGTAAATAAAAAAAATGCCACTCCATAGACAATGGCAGAAATAAAAGATAACATTCCTGCCATTGTATGCATGGCAACCCCCGCTATTACGACTATAGCGGTTATGATGACAAATAAAATAGAAAATTGCCGGATTTCTCTATTCCGGAACATGTCCATCCCCCAATCTATATCCCGTTCCCCGCACCGTCAAAATAATCTCAGGATTTGCGGGATTGTCTTCTATTTTTTCCCGAAGGCGTTTGATATATACCGTCAATGTGTTATCATTCACAAATTCCCCTGCCGCATCCCACAACTCGTTTAGCAGTCTATCCCTTGTGATAATACTTCCGGGTTGATGGATAAATACTAATAGCAGGCGATATTCTAAAGCGGAGAGAAAAACTTCTTCTCCATTTTTTCTTACGATACCGCTCGCTAAGTCGACATGAAGTCCGCCCAACTTAAAATCTGATACCAGATTTCCGGATTTTCTCAAGACTCTTTCCATTCGTGCGATTAATTCCCTTGGACGAAATGGTTTTGTAATATAATCATCTGCTCCCATATTCAGCCCTGTTACAACACTTGCCTCGTCACCGGAAGCAGTCAAAAAGATAACCGGAATGCCCTGCATCTGATTAATCTCTGTATACACGCTAAAACCATTTCCATCCGGCAGGGAAATATCTACCAGTGCCAAATCAAATTTCTGATCCGCAAGCATGGCAATGGCATCGCTTTGAGTCAACGCATGGATGACATGAAACCCCTCAGAATGAAGCAGCCTTATAAGATTTTTAGCGATCTCTTTATCATCTTCAACCAAAAATATCTGTCTCATAGATTCTACTTTCTTTTATATCTTATCCAGAAACCCGACTTTTATGAAACTCCGCCAAAAGGCCTGCCAAATGTTCCACATCCTCAGCTGTCACCCCATAATGTGTCACAAAGCGTACCTCCGGCCCCGTATATGCGCCAATCCGCACATTCTTTTCTTCAAGCCATGGCTGGAGCTGATCGAGTTCTGGCCAATCCATTGTCGCAAATACCATATTAATCTGTACACTCTCTGTATCCACTGATACACCTGGGATCCTGGACAATAATTCTGCCAAATATCTGGCATTTTCATGATCCTCTTTCAATCGTTTTGTCATTTCTGTCAACGATAAAATTCCAGCAGCCGCTAAGATACCTGTCTGACGCATTCCGCCGCCTAACATTTTCCGATTTTTCCTCGCGCGCAAAATAAATTCGGCGCTGCCGCAAAGAACACTCCCGATTGGAGCACATAATCCTTTCGACAGACAACAAGAAACACTGTCCACACAGGCTGTAAGTTGCTTGACATCAAGGCCTAATGCTATCGCCGCATTAAATAACCTTGCTCCATCCATATGTAGTAAAATATCGCGTTCTTTTGCCATTTTTTGTATGTCCTGCATGGTTTTAAGCGGAACTACGCGTCCATTAGCCAATGCATTTTCCAGACAAATCAACGTCGTAGGGGGCTCATGAATATCTGTCGAACGAACGGCTTTTTCAATCTGACTTGCATCATAGATTCCATCTGGAAATTGCAGCGGATGAAGATTCAGGCCAGATAACCCAGCAGCCGCTCCCACCTCATGTTCGAAAATATGACTATTGATACTGACAATGGCTTCATCACCGCGTCTCGTGTGGGTCATTAGCGCAAGCTGATTGCCCATTGTGCCGGAAGGAACGAAAAGAGCCGCCTCCATCCCTAACATCTCGGCCGCGATCTCCTCTAACCGATTTGTCGTTGGATCATCCTGGTAGACATCATCGCCAACCTCTGCACGAAACATCGCTTCCCGCATAGCAGGCGTAGGATGCGTCACTGTATCGCTTCGAAAATCAAGTGCTTTCATTATGATACCTCCTCTATCTATGAATATTAATGTAACATAAAAGCTAGTTAAAACATTATTTACAGACTACATTATATTGCGAAAATATAAGAAACGCAAATGACGAAATTTTCATATCTCATCAGCAATATAAATCATCTTTAACAAACTTGCCTCTTCTTTTTTCTATACCTGCTTATAATATCTCAAAAAATCTCCCAGACTTTGCATCGCATCTTTTAATACTTCAATGCGCGGAAGATATACAATACGGAAATGATCCGGCTGTTTCCAATTAAAACCGCCGCCGTGGATGACCAGTATTTTTTTCTCTTTTAACAGATCCAACGCAAATTTTTCATCATCTAAAATATTGAATTTTTTTATATCCAGTTTTGGGAAAATATAAAAGGCAGCCTTTGGTTTTACCGCGCTGATTCCCGGAATATCATTTAATGTCTGATAAATATAATCTCTCTGCTCATAGACTCTTCCGCCCGGGACAATGTAATTATCTACGCTCTGATATCCTCCAAGCGCCGTCTGTACAATCGACTGCGCCGGCACATTCGAACAAAGCCTCATATTAGAGAGCATATTCAACCCTTCTATATAATCTTTTGCAATCTTTTTATTGCCACTCAATACCATCCAGCCAATTCGAAAGCCCGCAATCATATGAGACTTCGACAATCCGCTGTACGTCACACAGAAAAGATCCGGCGCCAAAGAAGCAATCGAAATATGTTCTTCCCCATCCATCACAAGTCGGTCGTAAATCTCATCGGAAAAAATAATCAGCTGATGCTCCCTGGCAATTTCCACAAGTTCTTGGAGCACTTCTTTTGGATACAGCGACCCTGTCGGATTATTGGGATTGATGATGACAAGTGCCTTTGTCCTGCCTGTCACTTTCTTTTTGATATCATCCATGTCCGGATACCATTCCGCCTCTTCGTCACAGATATAATGCACTGCCTTTCCTCCCGCGAGTGTAACGCTGGCAGTCCAAAGCGGATAATCCGGCGCCGGAACAAGCACTTCATCTCCATCGTCTAAGAGCGCAGACATACTGAAATTAATCAGTTCACTTACTCCATTTCCCGTATAAATATCCTCTACCGAGAGATTTGGTATCTTCTTGATCTGCGCATACTGCATAATCGCTTTTCTGGCCGAAAAAAGCCCTTTTGCCGATGAATATCCCTCGCATTCTGTCAGCTGTCTTTGCATATCATAAATAACCTCATCCGGCGTTCGGAATCCAAAAGGCGCTGGATTTCCAATATTCAGCTTCAATACATTCGTACCGTTCTCTTCCATCCTAGTTGCCTCATCCACAACCGGCCCCCTGACATCATATAATACATTATCCAATTTAGATGATTTTTTAATTTCTCTCATGGTTATCTCCTCGTATTTCAAATTGTTCGTATCTAATCCTTTTCATACATTCTATAACAAATTCACATTTCACAAAAGTTTATTTTACAAATCCTTCTATAAATATTTTTATATTTCCTCTCTGATCCTTTCCGCAATCGTTCCCTGCTTCTCAAATCTTTGATAAGTAATCAACGGGACACTGATGCAGATAAAGGTCATAACAGCATTTGCCACTAAAGCAGGCAGCACCGGAAGATAAAAATTGACTCCTCTGTAATTTAAGAGCTGATAAAGTAAATATATTACAGCAAGCCCTGCCGTCATTGTAAGAATCCAGGTCCCAATAAAATACAGACACCCCTCCGCAATCAGCATGTTCTTTACCTGTTTCTGACTCATTCCAATGCTCTCCATCACAGAGATCTCTGTCCATCTCCTCTGGATATTTCCCACAGAGGTATTTATATAATTCAAAGTTCCAATAAAAGCGAGAATAAGGGCAACACCAAAACCAATCTGCGGCATATTTCCCTGCGCCTTTTCTATTTCCTTCAACTCTTCTATCCTAGAATCATAAGAAAAATCTTTTGGATATTGACTTTTCTGCATGATCTCTAACACCTTTTTTTCAGTTTGCCTATCATATTCTTTGTCATAAAAAATACTCACCTTGCTAATGATTTGTTGTGTATCCCGTTCGCCGATCACATGATCGCTCACAATGATCGTCGGCGGATACCCCAATATTGCTGTATAATAAGCCTCATCTGTATCCCCTGCAATCTCAAATGTATGGACATCCGTAATATTTTCATATTCTGCACAGGTGACTTTTTTCCCGATTAAATCATCCTTAGAAAAATTTAGACCATTTCGATATACAATACAGCTTTTTCCACTCAAAAATGCCTTTTCATCTACTGGCTGTTCCAGTTCCGCATTCAAATACTCAAAAGTCTCTCGGTCGATTCCTACAATAGAAGACGCAAATTCTTCCGGATGCTCTTTATATTTCTCCCTTTCGTCCTCATATGGAATCCTCATCCAGGTATCATAGAACTCCCTCATCCATTGATCCGCAAATTCAGGTTCCCATGGGACAATGACCTTTTTGAAATAGACTGGATGTACTTCTCTTACTCCTTCTAATTTGCTTATTTCTGAGAGCAGATTATGGTCAATCACTGGCAACTGCTCTTCATTTTTTACCATATCATTTTTTAAAATAAGATCTGCCTCCATATAGTTATGTACATAGGTTCTGGCTCCCTGACTAGAAAGCAGCGTCATAATACATAAAAACACAGACAGACTGAGTGAAAAAGAAATTATAACCACTCCCGTTTTTTTCTTATCTTTTATCAATTGTTCTTTTGCCAATCTCCATATTGGATTTCCTCTCTTTGTCCTGTGTGTTCTTTTTTTATTCTCGACCTTTCTGTATCGCAGCGCCTCAATCGGAGAGATCTTCATCGCCATTTTTGTCGGTTTTAAACTTGCAGTCCACACTGTCACGCCGACAAGCAAAACGGTCAGAATTAAAATGATCGGATGAAAGGCGATCTCAATGTCACCACCCCGAATCCCTATGGATTTCACAATCGAAGGAATCAGAAAAAACGCCACTCCATACCCCAGTAAGATACCCACACAGGCTCCGATCCCTCCAATTGTAAACATTTGTTTTCTGACCAGACCACGAATTTGTCTCTCACTCATACCGATGGTCTGTAACAGACCATAATACCGGACATTTCCGGATACGGACAGATACATCATGTTGTAAATTAACAGATATGCACACAGGCAAGTGACTAATATCAATCCCGTCGCCCCTGCAAGAATCCAGGCGGCATATGCAAAATCCGAGACAAAGATCAGAGCCTGCTGCTTTTCCAGATGCATACTTTCCGTAAACGCAGTCTGTTCTTTCTGTGTCATAAAATTTTTCTTAAAATCAATGGCATAACGTCCCGACGCCACGTCCGATAATTGATAGCCACACCGCTCATAAAATTTTTCTGATACATAAAACTCTTTTTTGGGTCCATACCCATCCCAGATTCCAGAGATATAAAAAGTCTCCTCTCTGATCTCTTCTTTCACGCCGTAGGTCATCTGAAAGTGATCTCCCACAGACAGATCCCCATATCCGCACTCTTTTAGTGCCTTTTTTGTGACCATAATCTCATTCTCTTTTTCCGGATAGGATCCCTCTACTTTTCTCATTGCAGGTTTTTTCATCTTATTCCAGTAATTTTCGTCCGCCCAGAGAAGGCCCACGTCCGGAGTCTGGTCACGCTCGGTGCTTTTTACATAACCCGCCACTGCACAGACTCCGCTCAATCGAATATCCGCATTTTTTTCACACATTTCATGCTGCTCCCTGGTGACCCCGTACATCATAGCATCACATTCTATTCCGCTTATGCGCATATCCTGGATGCGCTGCATTTTAAAATAAGTAGCCCCCACCGTGAGCACACTAAAGAGCATAAACGCAGCCAAAAAAATAGCCAGAATCATGCTGATACTCCGCCTCCGATTGCTCTTCAATGAGCGACGTGCCATACGGGTAACGACTGACATATTATTATTTTTCAGCATGACGTTCACTTCCTTTCACAAGCTTCCCATCCTCAATGCGCACAATGCGATCTGCCAACTGCGCAATATCATGATCGTGAGTAATCAATATCATCGTCTGCTGGAACTTGTTCGCCACAATTTTTAATAAGCCCATCACATCGTGGCTAGTCTCCGTATCCAAGTTTCCCGTAGGCTCATCCGCGAGAATAATCGCCGGCTTTGTGGCAATTGCTCTGGCTATTGCCACACGCTGTTGTTGTCCCCCAGATAGAGTGGAAGGCAGTGCCTCTCTCTTTTCCTGTAACTTCAATAACCTCAAAAGCTCTTCTATAAATTCTTTATCCACATATCTTCCGTCTAATTCGATCGGCAGAATAATATTTTCATAGACATTCAGATCCTGCACCAGATTATAAGTCTGAAAAATAAAACCGACTTTGCGCCGGCGAAAAACCGCAAGCTGTTCCTTTGTCATAACCGCGAGATTTTTTCCATCCACAAATACTTCTCCCGCTGTTGGGGTATCCAATCCCCCCAGCATATGAAGCAAAGTGCTTTTTCCACTTCCCGACTTTCCGATAATTGCGACAAACTCCCGCTCTTTCACCGTAAAATCTACACCGTTTAAAGCCTTCACTCTGTTTTCTCCGAGTCTGTAATATTTTTTTAGATTCTTTGTCTGTACCATCCAAGATTCCATGTTTTTCCTCCCTTAGATATTTTTGTCGTGTTCAATTACTTATTCAAAGATATCTCATAAAAATCACAAACCGTTCTCAATTTCACATTATCACAAAATTGTGATATTTATGACGATTGCTCACGGAGATAAAGACGAAATTCAGTTCCCTCATCCACCTCAGAATGTACTTCAATATATCCTCCCTGTAATTCCAAAATCTTGCGCGTCAGATAGAGGCCAATTCCCACTCCCGGCTGCTCTCGTACTTCCGGTTCTCTATAAAACCGCGTAAAAATCTCCGCCTGCCGCTCCCTTGCAATTCCTTTTCCGGAATCCTTGATACTGACCCTGGTGAACATTTCCTGTCTCTTTACAACAATCCAAATATTCCCACCGGAGTTTGTATATTTTGCAGCGTTATCTAATACATTAAAAATCGCTTCCTGCGTCCATTTCATATCATGGACAAGCAAAAGTGCCTCTTCACATTCTACAGATAATTTCAACCTTTTATCCGCGACTTTTGGCACCACTGCTGCCACTGCCCCGCGCAACGTCTCATAAAAGTTCGCTTCTTGCATCTGAATCTGAATAATTCCTGTCTCCAATCGCGATATTTTTATCATACTCTGGAGAAAAAAATCCAACTTTTCGGTCTGTTCTTCCAGATTTGACAAAAACTCACACCCTTCCTCTGAAAGCGATTCCCCGTGTAAAAATTCTGCATAAATCTTAATATTTGCAATCGGTGTTCTCGTCTGATGAGAAAGATCAGAAATCAATTCTTTGATCCGCTCTTTTTCCATAGAACTCTCTTTTTCTTTCCTTTTCCAAATATGATCTACCCTTTGAAACCTCTCTCCTACTTTTCCCCAGAGTGTATCCGCGGTTTCATCGACCTCCTCGATCTCTTCCCCTGCAATGACGTGATCTAAATTTCTCTCAATCCGATTTGCAAATGAAGCGACCTCCTTTTTTAACCTCATCATTTCCCCGACAGAAAAAAACGTCAAGGCACATAGAGCTAATATTATGATCCAATCCATTGATACCCCATCCCATATACATTAGAAATATATTTGTGTTCTTCACTCTCAATCTTACTCCGCAGTCGGTTGATATTCACCGCCAAAGTATGCTTGTCCACAAACTGTCCGTCGCTATCCCACAGGCGTTCTAACAAAATCTCATAGGTCAAAAGCTGTCCCTTGTGGAATACAAATTGACGCAGCAAACGAAACTCCGTTGGAGTGAGATTTACTTTTTCTCCGTTCACAGTCACTTTTGCGCACTCAAAATCAACGGTCAGATACTCATCCTCAAAATCGGGACCGTCCTCTACAACAGAATGCCTTAAAATAATGCCAATTTTTTTCAACAAGATTCTCATCGAAAAAGGTTTCGTCACATAGTCCTCTGCGCCCAGCTCATACCCTTTTAAGGCGTCCTCTTCTAAGTCTCTCGCTGTCAAAAATAAAAATGGAACACTTTTTTTGTCCTGCACCCATTTACAAAATGAAAATCCTTCCCCGTCGGGAAGGTTCACATCCAGAATAATAAAATGAATTCTCTCTTTTTTATATGCCTCTTCCGCCTCTTTGATAGAGTGGACAGATACCGCTTCATAGCCGTCCTTTTCCAATGCATAGCAGATAGCCTTATTTAGCCCATAATCATCCTCTACCACTAATATTCTCTGCATATTTGATCCTCCTGTCTCTTCTATCATTATTTTAGCAAAAATCAATCTAATGTCTATGATAAAACCACAAAAATTAATGGTGTTTTTTATTTATCGGAGCTCCAAATTATGGTATAATTTTTGATATCAAATCTATGATTAGGAAGTTTTTAGTAAGGCTTTTCAAAAACAAGATTTTAATCAATATTTGCGCAATAAAGCTGAATATTATATAGCAGCGCTCTTTCCATATTTGGCACAGACAACAATGATACGCATAAGATGAAATACCAATACTATGATGTATCGAGAGGAGTAAACAGAATGAATAACCATCATAATAAATTATGTTGTCATTGTTGTTGTCAAGGGCCAACGGGACCGCAGGGAGAACCCGGACCTGTCGGACCAATAGGACCGATGGGACCACAAGGAGAACCCGGACCAGGGGTACAAGCGGCCTATTTTAATGCTGTCATGCAAGGCGGCTTCCAGACAATTGCTCCTGAGGAAGCTGTTAATTTTCTACTCGCATTTCAATCTGGCGATTTTTCGTTTACCCCGAACACGGCAGAAATTACAGTGAACACAGGCGGCATTTATCGAATCGATTATTCCTTATTAATTCGCCCTGCCGCCGGATCATTAAATGTCGCCTATGCGGTAGCGATTAACGGTCTAGAAAATCCACTGTCATTTTTTGGAACTTACCTTGATGAACTTACTGGCAAGGAACGCGCTGAACTAACAGGCACGTTCATCACTCCGATTGAGGCCGGATCAACCGTCATACTGCGCAACAAATCTTCTAACGCAGATTATTTGGCAGGAACAGGAGTTGACAACCAATCCGTCAATCATGCGTCTATCTTACTGCAGCGAATTGCCTGATACTTTGATCATGAAATACCAAAAGACAAAAGCCTTTTTTAATTTGTTTTCCTAATCGAGAGTGAACTATATAATCTTGATTCGTCAGGAGGAGGAAAAAATGAAAAAATTACCAAAAAAGAATGTTCTTATTTTTGCCTTAATCGCAAGCATGGTATTTTTACAACCGCAATATACGATTCAGGCAGAAGCCGCTGCTAGAAAAACAGATGTCAGCAAAGCCTCCAAAGGCTGTGAACTTGTCGGCGTTAAGGGCAGTTACGAGAATGTCGCAAAGAGTACAATTTTAAAACGAATCAATGCGATCCGCAAAGAAGCATGCCAGAAAGGATACATCAATCCGGCTACAGGCAAAAAACTCACGATCAAAAATTACGTACCTATCAAATGGTCTTCTGATCTGGAGTGGATTGCACAGATACGGGCAGCCGAAGCTTCCATATATGAGAGTCATACAAGGCCAAACGGCAAAAGCTGCTTTAGCATTTCGCGCAAAGGTTCACAGAGCTGGGCGGAGAACCTTGCCTGGAACTATTCGGGACTTATGCAGGGTATTGAACAGTGGTACAGCGAAAAAAATGACTGGGTAAGACAAAATTCAAGTGCCGTTACCGGACATTATACATCTATGATCAATCCAGAATATACGTACATTGGATTGGGTTCTTTCCGTCGGACTTCCGGAGGTTTCCAGTCTGTAGCGGCTGAGTTTAGTTTTGTCGACAAAATGAATGAGACAAAATCAACTTTAAAGGGAAACAAAACACAAATCATTGAAGTTCGCTCAAAAAATCTGAGCAGCGATAAGATTCAGGCTCCATCCAGTATCAAGATCAAAAAGACAAAAACTGTTTATATCGGTAAAAAAATCACATTTCCTGGCATTATGGGAGGTAAAAATGTCACAAACGCCATTTCTCAAAAAAGTGTGAAATGGACTTCCTCTAACAAGTCCCGCCTGACAATCAATTCAAAGGGTGTAATCAAAGCCAAGAAAGCCGGTAAAGTTACCATCAAAGCTAAGATTGGTAAAAAAACGATCAAAAAATCTATCACCGTAAAGAAATAGAAAAACAGATAAAAAAACCTCCAAACGGATGTGAAAATCATCACTCCATTCGGAGGTCTTTTTATTTTATTGTTATCAGATATCGCTGATATCCACTGTGACAGGATCTAGATGCCAGATATCATCTACATAATCCTGAATTGTTCTATCAGAGGAGAATTTACCGGCATTTGCAACATTTAAAATCGCCATTTTCGCCCATCTCTCCTCATCCTTATATGCTTCCATCACCTTTTTCTGAGCCTCCGCATAAGACCGGAAATCCGCCAAAATAAAGTAAGTATCCGCATACTGTGTGCTCTGTGTGTTCAACAGAGAGTTATATAGATCACGGAATAACTCCGGATCATTCTGGGAATAGAACCCGTTAATCAGCTGCATCAGTACCTGTCTGATATCCTGATCGTGATTGAATATATCCATCGGATGATAGTCGCGATATTTCTCATGATTGATAATTTCATCAGAACTCATGCCAAAAATAAACGCATTTTCTGTTCCAACTTCCTCTACGATCTCCACATTCGCTCCATCCATTGTGCCAAGTGTCGGTGCCCCATTTAACATGAACTTCATATTTCCGGTACCAGAGGCTTCCTTACTTGCCGTCGAAATCTGCTCTGATACATCAGCAGCTGCAAAAATCCATTCTGCAAGCGATACCCGGTAGTCCTCTAAAAATACTACCTTAATTTTTCCATCGATGCTCTTATCGTTGTTGATAATATTTGCTACATTATTGATCAGCTTGATTGTCAGCTTGGCAATTCGATACCCAGCCGCTGCCTTTGCACCAAAAATAAACGTTCTCGGATAGAAATCCATTTCTGGATGTTCTTTTATCGTATTATAGAGATACATCACGTGAAGAATATTCAAAAGCTGTCTTTTGTACTCATGAAGTCTCTTTACCTGCACGTCAAAAATAGAACGTGGATTCACTTCTACTCCATTATGCTTACGAATGTATTCTGCCAGACGCAATTTATTTTGATATTTAATCTGCATAAATTCCTGCTGCGCCTTTTTATCATCCGCATAAATTTCCAGCCTCTTTAGATGCGGCAGATCTGTGATCCAATCATCGCCAATTTTGCCACTCACCCAATCTGCAAGCAGAGGATTTCCATGTAAAAGGAAACGGCGCTGTGTAATACCATTTGTCTTATTATTAAATTTCTGCGGAAACATCTCATAGAAATCTTTCAATTCCTGATTTTTCAAAATCTCTGTGTGAAGCCTTGCCACACCGTTAACAGAATAACCCGCTGCAATCGCAAGATGTGCCATTTTCACCTGTCCGTCATAAACGATTGCCATTTTCCTCATTTTTTCCTGATTATTCGGATATTTACGCTGAATATCTAAAATAAAACGGCGGTTAATCTCTTCCACAATCTGGTAAATCCTAGGAAGCAATCTGGAAAAAATCTCAATTGGCCATTTTTCCAAAGCCTCAGCCATAATTGTATGGTTAGTATATGCACAGGTTTTTGTTGTAATCTCCCATGCCTCATCCCATTCTAGTCCCTCTTCATCTAAGAGATAACGCATCAACTCTGCAACCGTTACCGTCGGATGTGTATCGTTCATCTGGAACGTCACTTTTTCCGGAAGCTGATGAATATCCGGATGATTTTTCTTGAAACGTGCAATCGCACGCTGTATACTTGCAGATACGAAGAAATACTGCTGTTTTAAACGAAGTTCTTTTCCGGCAATATGGTTATCATTTGGATAGAGTACCTCCACTAGATTTCTCGCAAGATTTTCTTCCTCTACCGCTTTGTGATAATCCCCTTTGTCAAAAGAATCCAACTCAAAACAATTCATCGGCTCTGCATCCCAGGTCACCAATGTGTTAACCATATGGTTTCCATATCCGACAATCGGCATATCATATGGAATTGCATTGACAGACTGATACCCCTCATGGGTAAATTTCGTTCTTCCATTCTCTCCCGTTTCTGCGCGCACATATCCGCCAAATTTTACCTCAAAAGAATATTCCGGTCTGCGCAGTTCAAATGGATATCCGTCTTTTAACCAGTTATCCGGTACTTCCACCTGGAAACCATCCCGAATTTTCTGCTTAAACATTCCATAGCGGTAACGGATTCCACATCCATACGCCGCATATCCAAGCGTCGCAAGCGACTCCATAAAACAGGCCGCAAGTCTTCCGAGTCCGCCGTTTCCAAGCGCCGGATCTGGTTCCTGATCCTCGATAATATCAAGATTCAATCCCATTTCTTCTAATGCCTCTTTTACTTCTTTATAGCATTTTAAATTAATCAGGTTATTTCCCAGAGCGCGGCCCATTAAAAATTCCATCGACATATAGTAGACAATCTTTGGATCCTGTTTGTCAAAACTTCTCTGTGTTGCAAGCCACTGATCAATGATCACATCTTTGATGGCAAGGGACACCGCCTGAAAAATCTCCTGCTGCGAAGCCTCTTTGATTGTCTTTCGATACTGATTCTTTACGTTATCCTGTACATCTTTGATAAACTCCTTTTTATTAAAAAGTTCTTTTTCCATATACCTACTCCTCCTGATTTTTTCTGGAATGCTTCCTAC
>JAAVYC010000156.1 GCA_022790905.1 Lachnospiraceae bacterium
CGTTTAAGAGTGCGGTTGTGCAAAGAAATCGTAAGAAAAAAGCTTAGGAATTTTGGGGATACGGTTGAAAAGCCGTTGATCCAGAACAGTCAAAAATCACTGCAAAGCTAGTAAATAACCGGGACGCAAAAAAAGGAAAGTTCTCAAAACAGATGAATCAGTAAACTTCTGAGAAGAATTGATTTAAGAACCCCTGAAAATCCTATGAAATGGGTTTTTCAGGGGTTTTTTGCGTTCTTGGGGAAGGTTCATAAATTATCGTAAATTACCGTATTTTGAGTGCCGATTTGGGGGTTGTGGAGTTGTATTAAGGTGATATGCCTTTACACAGCGCTATCGGGATGTTAATTTTTTAAACTTGTTAGTCGATAAGCCTACTTTGAGTGGAGGTGTGATTGAAATTATTGATTGTAGAAGATGAACCTGATATGTGTAGAGCACTAAAAAAAGGTTTTATGAAAAAAGGATTTTTGGTCGATACTGCGGAAGACGGGGAAGAAGGCTCCTACTTAGCATTAGTCAATACTTATGATGTAATAGTGTTGGATTTGAATTTGCAGGGTAAAGATGGACTTGAGATTTTAAGAGGAAATACGAGATAGAAGTAAAAGTCAAAGGGGTATTATTTTTTCGGCTCGTTCTTCGGTTCCGGATAAAATTTTAGGATTGGATATGGGAGCCAATGATTATTTGGCAAAGCCATTTGATTTTATGGAGCTGGAGGCAAGAGTTCGATCACTTGCAAGAAGAGAAATTGTGCAGAATGATACCCAAATAATAATTAATAATCTGGTTATTGATACTGCAAAAAAATGGTATTTTGTAATGGCGAAAAAATAGAACTGGCACCTAAAGAGTATGCAATTCTTGAATATTTAGGAATTAATTTAGGAAAAACAGTCAGTGCAGAGGAATTAGTCGAACATGTTTGGGAAAGCGATGTAGATTTGTTTTCTGTACCTGTGAAAGTTCATATGAGTAAATTGAGGAAAAAAATAGAAGAGGTCACTGGAAAGATATATAGAAACGATAAGAGGAAGAGGGTATTTATTAAGTGGAGAATAGCAGAGGATATAAATTATCTTTGCGTATGAGAGTAACGTTGTTTACAGCGGCGACGATGATTTTTATATGTTTTATTCTGTCGTATTTTATTTTGAAAAATGTAAATTTATGGATTGTTACGAATGAACCTGGTATTGTCAATGATGAAACTACAATGCTTTCAGAGAATAACGATGGCATATCTTTAAACGATGTAGAAGAGAATACTTCCTCGGAATCAATTCATAGGAAATATTTAGCACTTAATAAAACAAAATTTTTGCGAACATGTATGATTATTGTTTTTTGTGTTTTATTTCCAGGAGTACTTGTTGTGTATTTTATCATGGGCTTTGCGTTGAAACCGGTTTATAAGTTAAAAAATATTACGGAAATCAACGGGGAGGATTTATCGAAAAGGATTGATAGTATATCGAATGGAGTAGAATTGAATTCTCTTGCCCGTTCTTTTAATCAGCTTCTTGAACGAATAGAGGTGGTTTTAGAGCGTGAAAAGACTTTTTCGGCAGGTGCTTCACATGGGTTAAAAATACCTTTGGCAGTTGCTAAAACTAATTTAGATGTTTTATATATGTCTGGAGAACCAACGAAAGAGGAATTGAAAGACACAGTGGAAGTTGTAGATAAACAAATAGATCGTATGGTAAAACTGGTGGATGATTTATTTGCTATATATGAATTGAGAGGATATGAATTAAGTGAAATTATTTCCGTAGATAAGGTGATAAATGAGATAGTTTTAGAACAAAAGGAAAGTTTGATTAAAAAAATATCAGTATCTATGTTTGCAATAAGCAATGTATGATTAAGGGTAAATTTAATATGTTCAAACATGCAATTTCAAATATTTTGCAAAATGCCATTAAGTATAATTACGCTTATGGAAAAATTGACATTATTATAGAAAATAAAGACAACAACTGTGTGATAAGCGTAATTGGTATTGCATCAAATGCCGCTGAACATATTTTTGAAGCTTTTTATCGGGAAGACAAATCACGTTCAAGAAAAATAGGTGGAGAAGGATTGGGATTATCCATAGTGAAAAGTATTATAGAACAACATGGAGAAAATGTAATATATCAACCAAATAATCCGAAAGGTTCAATATTTATCGTGTCTGTACCGAGGTTATTATAATTGTTGAGATCGCAGCTTTTGGCTGCGATTTTTTTGCACAGATATTCATGTTAACCGTATGTTAACCTAAGAAAAGATAGAATAGAAAAATGTAAAGAAATTGCTCTATTCTGTGTTGTACCGATGCTGATAGGAGCAATGACCGGGTGTGCAGAAAATGAAATCAAAAAAGAGAATAACAATACTGACATTATAAGTGAAAGTACGTCAGAAACTTCCAATGTTGATTCTGATACAATTACGATTCCGCACAGTTATGCAAATGCTTCAGAGGGAATTAAGCTGCGTATGGCGAATACAGAATATTTTGAAAAACTGACACAAAATGATCTGGTCTATCGTGTGGGAAAAAAGGGAGCTACGTTAGAAGAATTTAAGACTCTAGCCAAAGAACAAGGGGACGATTTTACAGATGAAGAGAAACAAGGGATAGATGAAACCCAGATGTAGAAGCGTATGATAGCTATGCTATGTTCAATATTAATGGTGTAATGACAAAGGGGTAGTTGTTACACTTCTAAAGAATCCATACAGTGAAGGCGCGAATTTATTTGATAATTTTTCTACCGGGATCGTGCCATATGATAATCCGGATATATATTACACTATAGACGAAGTATCAAATTTTTGGGATGTATTTGGTGAAAATAGCAATTATGTTATTACCACAGAACAAGGGATAGCCGATAATTTTTCATCAGTCGTAGTTTATGGTATGGATGGACGAGGCTATAAAGATCCGGAACTTATTCAAAGTATTTTGGATGTAATGGCTAATTCAGAGAAAAAATTATAGCATTGGAAATACTGTTTGTAGTCAGCGATTATGTCCATTTGTATTATCTGCTTTAAATACGTTTGAATACGAATGGCTTAGCAAATTTGATTCATAATTGTTTTACTCAATATCCAATAATTCCTAAAAACATCCATTATAATTTCTTGATTGCCTGAAATTATAGGAATTATTGAATGTGCTGCCGATATTTGTATTCCCCGTAAAAACAAGGATATGAGTATAAGAATGCAGGGCATATCTAGACAAAAGTAGACATAAAAAAGTATAAAAGTTTTCAGGAGTAGACTAAGCATTCTGCTCCTAGTATCATGCTTCCACTTCGTTTGGAGTAAGCTTATTTCGTGTGCCATGTGGTCGTTTCAAGTTGTAATACCCTTCCATGTATTCAAATCTTGTAATAAGAGTTTCTGTTGACTTGTAAGACCCGGCAGAGAGTTTTGACAGTGTGCTGAAACCGGAGCTTGTGGACAACGTCTGATCTCTGTCTGAGTGCGGTATGAACGTGTCGCGGGCAATGGGCGCGGAGCTTTCAGACAGTCAGGTTAAGACCTGCTGGATGGGAAAAGACGCTTTGTAAAAGGCTTAAAGGGAAAAAGGCAGTTATGACGCGTACCTTATCTTGGGAGAGGGTGAAGGAGTATTCTTATATGAAAGATGGGAAGGAGGTGAAAGGACTCTAGCATCAGTTGAAACTGGAATTTCTGCAGGGGAATCAAACATCCCGAAAAAAATAAACGTGGCGTGCAGGTACAGAAGATGCTAGAATGGTTATGGTTCATCTGTGCAGGGATGCGGCTTTCTTGGGAAGGCTTTCGCATGACACTTTTTCTATGGCGTGGGCTTAGCGGTGTTATCATGTCGAAGCAGATGGATCTTTTTAAAATGGAGTGATAGATGTTATAGTGTTGTTACGGATGAAGATGATCTTCTTGTGTGTGAATATGGATGCAATGGGGCCGAAAATAATTGTGTATAAGAAAAGATAACTCTCGATTTGCTGGAGAATTAAACAGAGAGCAAAACAGGGAATCTTAGAGGTGTATTGAAATGAGCTTTTCTGATATGGTTGTAGGAAAAATGGATTATTGGTAGAATTGAATTACGCTGCCATAATTCTTTCAACGAGAAAATTTATACAGATATTACAAACTATCTTAATATGCATTTGTCCGAATGGAAATCGACTGGTTTTATACCCGTTGCTGATGCAGTGTCTATTTTCAACTTAATTGATGAGTTGTCTGCTGGAAATCAATTTTGGAGTGAAGAAGTGGAACTGCAAGAAATGATTCGTTCATTGGAAGAATAAACTATACTTTAGATAGGAGGGACAGATGGCAAAACGACCTGCATTCTTTGTTCGACAAGGAAAAGTTATTAGTGAAATGTATTCGTTTGAATGGTATCCAGGTTTTGCAGTATCTCAAAAACAAAAATCTATAAAAAGTCTGCACAATGCAATTAAAAAAGCAGATTTAAACGCCAGGCCATTAGAAATCAGCACGAAGA
>JAAVYC010000157.1 GCA_022790905.1 Lachnospiraceae bacterium
GTAACCACAATCCCTGTAATATATGTAGGAATCACAAAGGTACTCTTCAAAGATGCGGATATGGAGTTTGCCTGTGTCAAATTTCCAATTCCAAAAGATGCCACTACAGTGAAAAAGGCAAACAATCCGCCCAATGCCGCACCTATTTTTTTATTTCGAAATGCCTTTTTCATGGTATACATCGGTCCACCGGACATTTCTCCTTTTACATTGACCTCACGATATTTTATCGCAAGCATGCATTCACTGAATTTAGAAGTCAGACCAAATGCCGCCGAGATCCACATCCACACAAGTGCTCCTGGTCCGCCGGAAACCATTGCCGTCGCAACACCGACAATATTTCCTGTTCCGATCGTGGCGGCTAACGCCGTTGTCAATGCCGAAAACGGCGATACATCTCCCTCGCCTCTGCTCTTTGTTCTCGCCTCTTTGCTGAGGGTACTCTTAATGGCATATCCCAGATTTCTCCAGGGGCGAAAACCCAGGCGGAAAGTCAAAAATATTCCGGTTCCCACCAATAGAACCAGCATAAACGGTCCCCAGACAAAATCATCTACTCTCTTTAATACCTCTGATAACAATTTCACTCTCCTCTTTTCTCCTCTATTTTAATCAACTTCTTCTATTATTTTAAATAGACATAAAATACATTGCCTGCCTCCTCAAATACCGTATTCGCATCTTCCAATCCCTGTCTGCTCACGCTTCCTGTCGTTGTATCATAAATGAATGCATTTGAGGCATCATATCCGGTAATCAGCACTGCCTCATCCGCGCTTCTCATTGCCAAAACCGGTGTTCCGTTGCTCACATAATATAAAACCTGTTCTACTGTGCATCCGGTCAAATCCAAGACCTCGCATTCTTTCAAAGCCTCTTCCAGGACCTGTTTTGTGGATTCGCCTCCGCTCAAAAGTGGTCCTGTGTTCAAATTCAATCCTTCTTTTTTTAGAATCAAATTCAAACATTTTTCAACAGAGCTTTCCCCCTCTTCTTTCATTCCCGCCGCTATTAAGGATTCTCTAGAAGCCTGTTTCGTTCTCCTCCAGATATATTGCTGTTTTTCTCCCACAACAACCCCCATTTTGCTGTCCGCCGCGCGAATTGCCTCCCCCGGATCTTTAGAGCCAAGTATCACTTTTCCGGCCGCGTAGGCATAATATTGTCTCTGACTTGCAATCTTTAGCTCAATTTCTCTTGGTTTTTCATGGATAATCTCTTTGGAGACAATCCTCTTCATTCGGGATGTCTCTGGAGCTTTTGCCATCTCTATTTGAACCTGTGTCTGTTTTCTTTCCTGAGAAGTCGTCTGAATATCCATCTGTACGGCCTCCTCTTTTTCACTGTTTACTATCGTATCTTCCCCCGCTTCCTGATAAGTTCCCCCTGCGTTTTGAAGTCGGGTGAGATAAATTGTGTTTCCATCAATACGGACCTCTGAGATATAGTAACCCGATTTTTCATAAGTTTTTGCAACCTTATATTCATCTCCTGTAGATACAATTTTCACCTGATACATTGGCAAAATCTGTTTTCCTGTTATGTCATTTGCCAGATCCGATTCCCTGGCTGCCCCATAGATAAAATCTTCTCCGATAAAACCCAAGGCCTGAATCTTTTCCCCGGTCTCCGCTGTAATCTCATGGGTTTTCCCAGTCTCTAAATCCTCCAGTTTCAGACTTCCCTCTTGTTTCTCATTTTTATATGCAATGTAGCGTCCGTTTCTAGAAACAGCATAATCTCCGCTCTGCAAATTCCCCATTTTTTCTGTGGCAGTGAGATTTTCTGAATCGATCTGATACAAAATCCCGCTTGCAATTAAAAAGAACTGTTTTTGATTGTTCTGATATGCCAATTCACCCAAATCCTCTTTCATCACCTGATATGATGTTGTGACGGGAACAAACAATTCTTCTTCCACTGTATTCGTCACTGCGTCGTAATGGCAGGCGCTGATTCCTGTTTTTCCCTCGTGCAGCCCACGATTCATATAACCATAAATGAGAAAATCCACACTTCCACTCTCATCTATGCTGACAATGCGAATATCGTGCTGATCATAATTCTCACGGCGATCCATCTCTTCTCCGTCTGAACGAAAACTAAAGATTTTAATCATCTGATTAGTATTCCGATTATATCCCCACAAGTCTCCTTCCTGAACAAAGACAACGATATTTCCGTTTTCATTCGCCTCATAATGAATAGTTTTGGAACGAATTCCAAGCTGAATATATTTCTCATAGACACTGTCTGTACTTCCCGTAAAAATTCGATTCATGGTGCGCTCATAATCCAACAAATACGTTCTAGCGCTGGTATAACGGACACGATAGTATTCTTCTACGTTGTAATACTCATTCTCTCCATGTTCCCCTTCCGACGAAATCAGATATCTTAACGTGATCACATTACATACATTATTAATTTCTTTCATAGATGGGATGGGCTCCGTAATTTTGCGGAACTTAAAATCAGCCCAGGTAACTTGTCTTAATGGAGAGTGTATCGTTACTTTTTGGAGACCTGTGCCGCTTCCAGATGCATCTGGTTCCAAATAAGTTGCAAGCGTTCCCGCCGCTTCCTTATTCATAGCCGTGTCGTGAAAATTCATGACAAAATCCAGACTCTCTTCTATATAACTATCTACTGGCAAAGCCAGACGTGTATAATAATAGATCTCTTTTGTATTCTGCTTTAATTTTAAAATAAAAAGATATTCATTTCCCTCCTCGACAATATTTTGAATTTTAATGTCCGCTGTAATCTCATCTTCTTTCATCTCAAAATCTTGCACCTCCGCCTCTGCCACAAGACGCTTGGTATCCATACTTCGAATCTCATAGGAAATCTCATCTACCTTATCCCCATACGTCTGAACCGAAACAGGCAGGATCCTATCTTTTTTTAATGGAGTAATGCTGTCTCTCATATATACGGCATCCATCTGCGATGTATGACCATATAGCTCATTCATTTGCTGATCGCCAAAAAACAGAGAAACAACCGGAAGGGATGCTTGTGCCATATTTCCCGTTGTATCTTTATTGGAATGACGATTCACTAGCCCAACGATGAGTATTGTCAATAGAAACGCACCGATCAATGCAATTATTTTTATTTTTCCTTTCTGCATAAGCTTGTCCTCCCTTTTTGTTTAGCGGCGCGTCAAACGACGCACCGTTTTTCTATTGTATCTATGTCTTTTTACCACCAGCGATTGCAGCGGCGCCGTCTACAACGCCTTTTATACATTTCATTATATAGAAGCACCTCTATCAAGTTGGAAAGTCCATCCCCCCGAGATGATCTTTTTCGGTATTCACTGGCCTCAATATTGTCTTCTTTTTCCTCATCCTCTTGTATTTTATCCATAATATTCCTACATACAATTTGAAGCATCGTTCTATCTGGATATTCATCAAACATCAGACTTCCCTCATACTCCATACGGTCACATTCCTCATCTATATATTTCTGTATTCTCTTTGCCTCTTTTGGATAAAGCTCTTTCATCCTGTCTAAGTCTTTCTCATACTCCATCTCATTCAAGTAATTGCCCTGCATCTGTATCGGATACGGCATATAGAGCGGATGGTTCTGCTGCATGTAAAACCACGGTTCTTTATTATGATAATCCATGTGATTGCTCCTGGAGAAAATGTCTCTATACTATATGCATATTTTTACAAAAAGTTCAGCCGCTAACTCCCTCCCTGTCCCGCTTTGAGGTAAAAAAGATTTTTTCTGACCAATTAATTCTATAAACTCTTCCATTGTATAGATTTTCTCTGACGAAATTCCAAGAAATTCTCCACAAATCTCCGCTCCGCGGATAAAATAATCCTCTTTTGTCAATTTCGCTCCCCGGGTCTGTTCTTCTATACTGTCACAGACGCGCTGCAATTTACTCGGTTTTACAAACATTCCCAATGTCTCTTTTTGCTCAGAATCCAGTCTCAAGATTTTCGACAGGTAACGCCGAATTTGCTTTTCATATTTCTTTAGACTCTCTTTTTCAAATGTATAAACAAATCCCTTCATCGCCCCAAACGATTTCATTGCATCCTGATAACCCAAAAAACTATTTGTGTTTAGCACTTCTCTCTCAAAATTTATAATTGCACCCAACGATTTTCTGGGATAGATGTAATGCACAAATGGTTTATTCAGATATTCTGGATGGCTGGGACTAGGATTTAAGTCTACGGCAATTACTTCGTCTGCCCCCATTTTCAATGCCAAATCTATGGGAAGATTATCATAATAACACCCGTCCACATACGTCTTGTTTCCAATTTTATGCATAGGAAAAAGAGGAAAAATCGCAGAGGAACACATGATATAGTCCTTTAACATCCCTTCCGGAATATGTTTGATCCGAAGTTCTAAAGGTTTTAATGGCGATACACGAACCGTCACAAGCCCAAAATCAATTCCGGATTTCCGAATTCTTTCTTCATCTATTAACTCTGTGATAAACGTCTTAAAAGGAGAGACATCAATGCCGCGGTTATGGACATATTTTTTTAAAAACGGCTTGAGTGTATCCCTTTGGTTATACATTCCCTCAACTGTATTTGTCAAATACATTCCATCGCCCATAATTCTTTCCATCTCGATGGTCTCCCAAAGCGTCTTGGCATTCTCATAATCCCCGATCACCATCATGGCGCCATTAATGGCTCCGATCGAGGTTCCAGTTACAATCTGATAATCTATATCCAGTTCCCGCAGTGCCTGCCAGACTCCCAGCTCATAGGAACCCTTTGTTCCCCCGCCGCATAGCACAACCGCCCGTTTCATAGTTTCCCTCCTTTTTACTCAATAGCAAGTATCATATCACAAAATAGACACATAAAAGGGCGATAATTGTCTGTAGCACTGATTGGCTGCTTTGTTCCGCTTTATTTTTTTATTCTAATACAACCCGTTTTAAAATACAACGCTTTTCCCTACCCCTCCTCTTTGAATCTTGCTTATTCCAGTGTTTTGTTTTAGAATAGATAAAGTACTTTTACAGAGGAGTTTTTTATGAAACACACGCAAAAAGAAACGAAAGAATCTGAATGTTTTCATGAAGCACATGGAAATTCTCACTCTCATGAGCATTCTCACACAAACACCAAAGCGGTATTAAATCGTATGTCCCGCGCAATCGGCCATATGGAGGCTGTAAAATCTATGATTGCGGAGGGACGCGACTGCAGCGAAGTATTAATTCAGATTGCTGCTGTTCGCTCTGCCATCAATAACATAGGGAAAATTATCCTGGAAGATCATATCCGCCACTGCGTCGTAGA
>JAAVYC010000243.1 GCA_022790905.1 Lachnospiraceae bacterium
AAAGCCGGGCGACAGCGATACGAATGGCAGAAAACCGGGCGGCACGGAGAGCCGGCTTTCTGATATGTTAAAAGGTAAATCTGGACGTTTCCGTCAAAACTTGCTTGGAAAACGTGTGGATTATTCGGGGCGTTCCGTTATTGTCGTAGGTCCAGAGCTGAAAATTTATCAGTGCGGTCTTCCAAAAGAGATGGCGATCGAATTGTTCAAGCCTTTTGTCATGAAAGAACTTGTGGCAAATGGAACGGCACACAATATTAAGAGTGCCAAGAAGATGGTAGAGAGACTCCAGCCGGAAGTGTGGGATGTCTTAGAGGATGTTATCAAAGAACATCCGGTGATGTTAAACCGTGCACCTACCCTGCACAGACTTGGTATCCAGGCGTTTGAACCAATTTTAGTAGAAGGTAAGGCAATCAAATTGCATCCGTTGGTATGTACCGCGTACAATGCGGATTTTGATGGAGATCAGATGGCTGTTCATTTACCGCTATCTGTAGAAGCACAGGCAGAATGTCGTTTTATGCTTTTATCGCCGAATAACTTATTGAAGCCGTCTGACGGTGGACCAGTGGCAGTGCCATCCCAGGATATGGTTCTCGGTATCTACTATCTGACGATGGGCAAGATGTTGGATCGGACGGACGAAGTGGATCTGGATACGGTAGATGAAAAGGTATATGTAGATAAAGAAGATGTCCGAAAGGCAGTGGAATCGGAAGAAATTGGTGAATATACGAATATCCGTTGCGATGCCGGGGATGGAAAACACATTGTGATCTGTACACCTCACGATCTGCTAGGACACAATTACAATAGTACAAATCACGCATTGCTCGCTTATGAGAACGGTGATATCACGCTTCACCAAAGAATCACAGTCAGAAGAGAAGTGATAACCGCTGACGGTGAAAAAATTAGCGGTATGATAGAGACCACACTGGGAAGATTGATTTTAAATGAGATTCTTCCTCAGGATTTAGGATTTGTGGACAGGAGCAAGAAAGAAAATCTGCTGTTACCGGAAGTTGATTTCCATGTAGGAAAAAAAGGTTTAAAACAAATTCTGGAAAAAGTAATTAATATTCACGGCGCAACAAAGACAGCGGAAGTACTGGACGATATCAAAGCAATGGGATATAAGTATTCCACAAGAGCGGCGATGACAGTATCCGTATCAGATATGACAGTTCCTGAGAAAAAGCCGAAATTAATCAAACAGGCACAGGACACAGTAGATCTCATTACCAAAAATTATAAACGTGGTCTGGTAACAGAAGAAGAGCGTTATAAAGAAGTCGTAGAGACATGGAAAGAGACAGATGATGAGCTGACAGAAGCCTTACTTTCCGGTCTGGATAAATATAATAATATCTTTATGATGGCAGATTCGGGAGCTCGTGGTTCTGATAAACAGATCAAACAGCTTGCCGGTATGCGTGGTCTGATGGCGGATACAACAGGTAGAACGATTGAGTTGCCAATTAAATCCAATTTCCGTGAAGGTTTGGATGTATTGGAATACTTTATGTCTGCTCATGGAGCGCGGAAGGGTCTGTCTGATACAGCGCTTCGTACGGCTGATTCTGGTTACCTGACAAGACGTCTCGTAGATGTCTCACAGGAATTGAGTATCCGTGAGACAGATTGTGCCTTGGGAAGTGAGAAAGAAATCCCTGGTATGTATGTAAAGGCGTTTATGGATGGCAAAGAAGAGATTGAGAGTCTGCAGGATCGTATCACAGGTCGTTTTTCCTGTGAGGATATCTGTGATAAAAATGGAAATGTTATCGTAAAAGCAAATCATATGATTACACCAAGACGTGCAGCAAGAGTTGTGAATGAAGGCGTGGATGAGCAAGGTGAGCCGATTACACAGGTAAAAATCAGAACGATTTTAACTTGTCGGTCTCATATTGGTATTTGTGCAAAGTGTTATGGCGCAAATATGGCGACAGGTCAGGCAGTACAAGTCGGTGAGGCAATCGGTATTATTGCAGCACAATCCATTGGTGAGCCTGGTACACAGCTTACTATGCGTACGTTCCATACTGGTGGTGTTGCCGGTGATGACATCACGCAAGGTCTCCCTCGTGTCGAAGAGTTATTTGAAGCAAGAAAGCCGAAAGGACTTGCGATTATCACAGAGTTCAGCGGTATGGCAACGATTAAAGATACGAAGAAAAAACGTGAGATTATCGTGACAAATCAGGAAACCGGCGAGACAAAAACCTATTTGATTCCTTACGGGTCTAGAATTAAGGTTTTGGATGGAGCAGTTTTGGAAGCGGGAGATGAGCTGACAGAAGGTAGCGTGAATCCACATGATATCTTGAAAATCAAAGGGGTTCGTGCAGTACAGGATTATATGCTTCAGGAAGTACAGCGCGTATACCGTTTGCAGGGTGTGGAAATCAATGATAAACACATCGAGGTAATTGTGCGTCAGATGCTGAAAAAAGTTCGCATTGAAAGTAATGGAGATTCCGATTTGTTACCGGGAACTCTTGTAGATACTTTGGAATTTGATGATGTCAATGAGAGAATTGAGGAGACAGGCGGTGAGCCGGCAGAAGGAAAGCAGGTGCTTCTTGGTATTACAAAAGCGGCCCTTGCAACGAATTCATTCTTATCGGCGGCTTCTTTCCAGGAGACTACAAAAGTTCTGACAGAAGCAGCGATCAAAGGAAAAGTCGATCCATTGATCGGTCTGAAAGAAAATGTCCTGATCGGAAAACTGCTCCCGGTAGGAACTGGTATGAAACGTTATCGTGACATTAAACTGGATTCAGATTTGAATGAGTTTGCAGATATTGATTTTGAAGAAGAATTTGGAGAATTTGACGACGAAGAAATCATGGAGTTGCCAGATGATGACATGGTTATGGCTCTTGATGTAATTGGAGAAGAAATAGAATAAGAATATATGTTGAAAATGACAGGAGACAGTCCTTTTGGAAGGTCTCCTGTTTTTGTGAAAATTTTTAGAAATTCGAGATATATTATAAGAATTTTTTATCATCTGTCCGAAATATCACATATGATATAATGAGCATTAGTGGGAAGAGTATGATTGCATATTCGGCAAATGGTGAATAGCGATTATGCGTCCTCGCTCTATGATATAACGTTCATATTTTACCATGGAAATTCGCTTGAAAAAGAGAAGAAAATGGAATATAATTATCTGAATAGATATATCATGCAGTTATTATCATTTTAGATTATGATTTAAGATGAACTGATACATGAAGGAAGGGTGATGGTATGTACAAGGACGTGTTAAAAAGGATGGCAGCAATTTTTTTGTGTGTATGTATGGTAGGTACATCCCTAGATATTGGGGGTCTTACTGTGTATGCAGCAAAAAAAGAGCAAGTGGAAAGAGAGCCGTCGGAAGAAAAGGATGAATCACAGGAAGTGGAACAGCAGGATGAGAGTATGCAAGACACTCAGGGGAAGTCTGTAGCGTCGGAGGAAGCGGAACAGACTGATTCGAATCTTATACTTCCGCAGGAGAGGGCACTGGGAACTCCTGCATTAGTTGCGGAGGATGACAAAATAGATTTGGAAGACACTACTAATAATGTAGAGGTCAAATATGACCCTACATATAGTTTGGTATACAATGCAGCTCAGAAGACTCCGAGTGTTGTCTCTGTGCGATGTAATGGTGAAGCGTTGACACAGGGGATGGATTATACTGTAACTTATGGAGCAAATATCAATGTTGGAAAAGGTTACATCTATATTCATGGAGTGGCAAATGGAAAATATTATGGAACTTATTCCACAGAATTTGACATTACAGAGCTCAATATAGAAAATGCAACAGCAAGTCGGATTCCGGATCAGGAGTATGCGGGAAAGAATAGTACAGCACACCCAAATGTCACACTCACTATAAGTGGTAATTCCCTGACAGAGAGCCAGGATTATACTACAGAATGGACGGCGGCAGACGGTTCGAGTGATGTTCGAAATGTGGGAAGGAAAAAAGTAACTATTACCGGAAAAGGAAATTGTACTGGTACGAAGGAAGTATATTACAACGTAACGCGAAAGAGCCTCAACAATGGAAATGAGTTCCGATATGATTACGAAACCAGTCATCCGTATACAGGAACAGCGGTGACACCAAAACTTGAAATTTATTACAATAATGAACTTTTAGAAGAAGGGGCAGATAAAGACTACACCCTTACTTATAACAATAATACAACGATTACAAGTTCGGCGACAATCAGAGTTATGGGACAGGGGAATTTTACCAGTTCTATCAATCTCCCATTTACTATTGCGGGAAAGACGATCAATGATTGTGATATCACATTGTCAGAAACACGTTATACTTATGACGGAAAAGCGCATAGACCGGATGTAACGGTTATGGATGGAAGCAAGACGCTGGTAGAAGATACGGATTATACCTTGAGTTATCCAAATCCGACAAATGCCGGGGACACGTCAGTAGTAGTTACTGGAATCAGAAACTATTCAGGAACTCGCAATATGAAATATACGATTGATCCATGTCAGATTACTGCCAGCGATCTCAGGTTGACGGGACTCTCCTCGGAGACTTACAGTGGAAAGGAGATTAAACCGACGCCGTCAGTCAGAGATAATACGAATGGCAGGACGATGGTCAGCGGAGTTGATTTTGACTATGCCTATGATGATAATATCAATGTGTCAAAAAATGCGAAAGTGATCATTGATGGAAAAGGAAATTACACTGGTTCACCAGAATTTGATTTTGAGATTATACCGAGACAGTTCTTCAATGCAGAGATTGAGGTGGAGAATTGGAGAAGTGTGGGAAGATATCCAGACTCTTCTATAGTGAGAGTTACATACAATGGAGAAGTATTGCGTTTAGAACGTGATTATAAAGTGGAATTCCAGACAGAGGATGGACAATTGTTAACGGATGCATACCCATCAGGAGCGCCGAGTAATATTACAGCTTACGTTGCAATTAAAGAAGGTGAGAGTCAAAATTATACGGGTACGACGAGAAAGCCGTTTAAGATTTGTGGAGATTTGAGTAAAGCGACGGTAACTTGTAATACAAAATATGTCTACACCGGCAGTATGATTAAGGCGGAACCTACAGCTGTTTATCTAGACGGTGAGCGTCTTGAGATTAACGAAGACTATGAGGTAAAACCTTTGACGGACAGCATCAATGCCGGCGAACATCAGATGTCAATTCGAGGTATCAATAATTATGCCGGCGAGCAGACGGTGGGTTACACCATCGATCAAAAGCCATTGGATGCCAGGGATATCGTGTGTGATGCTTTGGAGGTAGAATACACTGGTAATGAAGTAACACCAGAATTCACGGTAAAATATGGAAATATAACACTGTCACAGGGAGATGATTTTACTCTTGAGAAAGTGAGCAGTGTTACAGATTATACAAATGTTACGACTACCAGAGGTAAGATTCCGATCAATCTTGTGGCAAAGAAAGATAGTTCCGGTACAGAAACTGGTAATTTTACAGGTTCTAGAACAGTATATTTTGATATTGTTCCGAGAGCCATAGATGGAGGATCTTTTACAGCAGCAGATGACATTAGTGTTACAGATTTAGAAGCATTCTATGAATATACTGGTACGAAAATTGAGCCGGCATACAAAGTTTGGCGAAATTTCTCTACTGAATTGCAAAAGGGACAGGATTATAACGCAGACATCACAAACAACCAGGATGCGGGAACAGCGACGATCACGATTACCGGAATCAATAATTATAAAGGAGCATTTAGAAAAACATTTGACATTAAGTATCCGCTCGACAACGATAACTGGGTGACCTCTTATACAGTAGATACAGCGGGAAGAAGATGTGAAGAATTTGTCTATGAAGGCGGAAGTCCGATAGAGCCGGGAATATATATTCTGTTTTCCGACTTGGTTGGAAAAGGTTATGGCGTGCCGACAGAGGGTACGGGATATCGGATTGTTGACAGCATACACAACATCGATGCTACGGGAAATGGTCCAAAAGCACAGATCACAATAGAGGGTATTGGAAAATATACGGGAAGAAGGACTGTGGAATTTACAATCACGCCGAAGGATATTGCTTCCACAGATATACACTGGGGAGAATATGTAAGTATTCCGCCATACAATGGCCGTGCAAAAAATCCACAGGAATTAAGCGCTACATTTAAAAAAGCGTTGATTCAGAAGACACCAATGATCCAGAATGCGGACTTTGAGATTACCAAATATGAAGATGATGGAGATTTGCCAAGTGATCCGCCTATGAGTGATGGAACCGGAAGCCAATGTATCAATGCCGGAAAAGTTACCATGACGATTCAAGGAACGGGTAACTATATGGGCACTATAACAAAGACTTTTGATATTCCCCCGAAAGATATTGGAATGGGAGATGTAAAAATCAACTCAAAAATTGCTTTGGATAAACTCGTGTATGATGGAACATCACATAAGTTAGAAGCAGATGATCTTATTCTCACATATGAAAGAGACACTTCTGCGAATCCTATGGGACCGGATACAGACATTATATTGAATTCGGATCCAAATAGAGTTGATTATACGGTTACAGCCAGCGAGGATGACGGAGATAAGAGAGACGAGGATTACACAGAAGAAAACAAGAAGAACAGTCCGTGTATCAATGCCGGAATTGTCACATTGACATTAACCGGTGAAGGAAATTATGAAGGCACGAAAGAGCTTACCTATGAAATTCAAAGAAAATCTTTGCGAAACAGCAATGGAAGCGATTGGGCAGCTGGAATTAAAGCGGAGATTTCCAATGGAGTAGATGGTAAGGTGATTTATAACCGCGAAGTGCAGAATCCGACGATTGCGATTACAGATGAACACATTCCGGACAGTGAGGGCAATGGAACAGTTCTGAGAGAAGGAAAAGATTACAAAGTCACTTGGAGAAAATATATTGTTGACGCGAGTGGAACTACAACATTCCAGGAAGTTTCAGAGTGTAAAGATGCCGGAAAATATCAGATAGAAGTAGCGGGAATTGGCAACTATATAGATGAATATTATGTAGATTATGAGATTCTTCCAAGAGATCTGAACAACGGAGGAGAAGCAGACGGAAGTAAATATCTCTATGCAATAGATGAGATTGAGGACCAGGTTTATACCGGATATGAGATCATACCGGAAAGCTTACGAGTATTTGAATATACCTGTAATCCAGACGATGCAGATGATGTAAGCCAGAATCAGATCGTACTGGAAAAAGATGTTGATTATGATTGCGTGGGCTTTAACAATATCAATGTGAGTACAGAGATGTCATTTGCGACATTGACGATCACGGGAAAAGGAAATTATACAGGAACCCTGCCTTGGCATTTTAATATTATTCCGAAAAATATTGAGGATGATGACGTGACTCTGGAAGAGATTCTGGAAGTGCCTTATAATGGTCTTGCTCAGACGCCAGATCTTCCGCTTTGGTATAACGGAAAGCAATTGAGTGCCGTGGCCGGAACAGATACGAATTTGGATTACACCGTAGATTACAATGTAGAAAAGTTATCCGAAGATGGAACAACAACGACTGTTGCGACAAATATTGAAGTAGGACCGGCGTATGGAGTAATTCGCGGAGAAGGTAATTTTACTGGAGAACGTTCTTATACTGAGGATAATCCAATTTTTAGAGTGATACCGCGTTCTCTGCAAAAAGCATTAGATGATGGAGAAATTACAGTAAATCAACCAGAGGAAGTAACTTACGATGGCCTTCCGCACAGGCCAACGATTGAAGTCAAAGATTCTTTTGGAAGAGGAGAAGATGTCACGCTGGTAGAAGGTGAAGACTATGAAGTGGAATATACCAGTGTTGTTAATGCCGGAACTCAAATAGCAACGGTCAGAGGAATTGGCAACTACGGAGACAGTATACCGATTACTTTTGAGATCAAGCCAAAAACGATCACAGATGCAAATGGATTCTTAGAAGGAAGCTTTGGAGAGTTGATTGAAGAGGACTGGGCTTACACTGGCTTTGAAATTAAGGCTAAAATGCATATCACAGACACGATCAAGAAGCAGCAAGAAGGCAGTGAAGACGAGAATGCATACGAAGAAGTTGTAGTAGAATTGGAAGAGGGTACAGCAGAAGGCCAAAGAGGTGATGAGAGTACCGAAGATAACGGTGTAAGAGATTATGTTCTGAAATACGAAGATGAGAATGGCAACAAAACCAATATTAATGCCGGTACAGCGAAGATAACAGTTGTATTTACGGGCAATTATGCTGGAACTTACGAAACTACTTTTGATATTCGCCCAAGAAATATTGAAGAAGATAGTGGTGATGGAGTGGTTATTGATCCAATGGAAGATCAGCAGTACAGCAAGGAAGTGATACATCCTGATCCGGTCATCACTTATGGTAGAGGAGAAGATCCGGAATCGGAACCAGGATATCAGCTTAAAAAAGATATAGATTATACACTTGCGTATGACGGAGATTGCATAGATATGGGTACTTATGCGGTCACGATTACGGGAGGAGGTAATTTTGAAGGTACAGTGACAACGAAATTTAAAATTGTGCCAAGAGACCTCGATCCGGAAAAATCGCCGGAGATTATAGTAGCTGCCATTCCAGATCAGATATACGATGGTACGAATATTCGTCCGACGACTACTTTGGAATATAAAGGTGAACAGTTAGTAGAGGGTGTAGATTATAATCTTTCGGCTGGAGAAAATACCAGATTACCAGGAGGAGAAGCAGAGTTAGTTATTACGGGAAATGGTAATTATACAGGAAAGAGAATTGAACATTTTACCATCGTAGGAGATTTGAGTCATCCTGATTGTAAGATAGAACGAATTGAACCGCAGGATTATACCGGAAAAGAGGCTGAACCTGAACCGACAGTATCTTTCGCAGGCGTGCCATTGGTACAGGACGAAAATTTTGAAATTGTTGGTTGGGATAACAATGTGGATGTTGGACCGGAGGCAAAAGTTACGATTGCAGGAAAAAGTCCATATTATACCGGAACCAGGGAGCAGAAATTCCAAATTTCATACAATATTGCAGAAGCTAGTTTAGAAGTCAAAGGAATTGCGAACGCATATACCTATACTTCAGATGTAATTACACCTGGAACGGGTGCATATAAAGATAAAAAAATTAGTGTATCGTATGAAGGTGGTCTTGGAAGAGAAAGAGTAGAGCTAACGGAAGGAATAGACTATACGTTAGGCTATCAGCAAAACATCAATACCGGAAAAGCAGAAGTTGTGATTACGGGATGCGGAAATTATAAAGGCAGCCAGACAAAATCATTTAATATTGTGAAAAAAAGTATTGCAACTTGTAGTTTTTCCGTACTTAGTAACTATGTTTACGACGGAAAAGAAAAAACGCCGACAGTGACGATTAGAAATGGTGTGAAAACGCTCAAAAATGGAACCGATTATACAGTGAAATATGAGATGAATAAAGATGCCGGGCTAGGAAAAGTAATTGTAACTGGGCAGAACAACTATTCAGGCACAGCAATCCGGTATTTTAATATCACAGTGGCGGCACCGAAAAGTCCGAAGATGGTTTCGAATTCAGCTACCTCTATCAAGATTTCCTGGACATCTGGCGGGAAAGCCACAGGTTATGAAATCTATCGTCAGCAGAGCAACAATATTTATAAAAAGATTGGGAGCACTAAGTCTACGACCTATACGGATAAAAAGTTAAGCAATGCGAAAGCCTATAATTACAAGGTGAAAGCATATTATAAAGGCAGTGCAGGAACAGTCTATAGCAGTTACACTAGCGTATTGAAAGCCAATACAATTCCGGCGAAGCCAAAGATTTCTGTTTCTTGTCCAAAGAGTAAGCAGGTAAAAATTAAATGGTCAAAATTGAAATATGTGACCGGATATGAAGTTTATCAGAGCACTTCAA
>JAAVYC010000158.1 GCA_022790905.1 Lachnospiraceae bacterium
CAGTACAAGCGTATTTTCTGCAAAAGGAGGTGCAGGGCTGAACTATGTACATGGCGGTTCCTCTCCACAAGAAATGTTAGTTCCAGTCATTGATATTAAAATGGATAAAGGAGCGGTTGAGACGCGAACTGTTTCAATTATGATGGTAAGTTTGGTACAAAAGATCACCAATCTTGTTATGACATTGGATTTTATCCAGTCGGAGCCAGTCAGTGATGTGGTAAGAAGTACAACATATAAATTCTATTTCTTATCAGAGGACAATGAGAGAATTTCAAATGAAAATATCTATATAGCAGATAGGAGAGAAGAAGAGGTACAAAAGCGTCTGTTTCGCATGTGCTTTACATTTAAAAATAAGAAGTATGCGAAAGACAAAAAGTATTATTTAATAGCTTATGACGAAAAGAATAACAGAGAAGCATTCCGTCATGAGGTGTTCATAGATGTAGCATTTGAAAATGGTTGTAAAAGGTGAATCGTGATGGCAGCAAATACGAAATGCTGTCATTCATTACCGGATGAATGAATAATCGGGCATGCAAGAGCAGATCGTAGCTGCGGTGTTTTTCACTATAAGAGTTGTTCTTGGATACCTTTTAGGTTTAGAAAGGATAAAGAAAATATGCAGCGCGATATGACACAGGGAAATATCGGAAGGAATCTAATACATTTTACCATTCCGCTGATACTAAGCGGTCTGCTACAACAGATTTTTAATTGGGTGGATACATTTATTGTCGGGAATGTAGAGGGAGAATTGGCATTAGCAGGGAGCTACCACATCTAGTTACAATTTGTTTCTTATTATCATCCTTGGATTTACATCGGGGATATCGGTATTTACCGCACAACAATACGGTATGGGTGAAGAAAAACGGATCGGTAAAATATTATCTACATTTGTCGTTTTACTGGGAAGCATATTTTTTCTGGTATCCGTTTTTGGAATTTTATTTAACAGTTCTATCTTAAGAATCCTGGATACACCAGATCATGTTTTTGGAACGGCAAGAGAATATTTACGAATGATGTTTCTTGGAATTCCATTTTTGGCTATTTACAATACATATGCGGCAGTTTTGCGGGGACTGGGAGACAGCAGGGCTCCGTTTTTGTCTGTTTTGGTATGTTCTTTGATCAATGCCGTTTTAGATATTTTGTTTGTCGCAGTGTTGCGTTTAGGCGTAACCGGTGTCGCGGCTGCAACGGTGGTCGCACAAAAACATTGGGGCGGGCGATCAAAAACGAGCGAGAAAAGTATTGAAAACAGGAAGTATCATGATTGCTGTCGTATCGCTAGGTCTGACCGGGGTGGTTCTTTTGGCCGGGGAGAGTCTTATTGCTATGTTTGGTCTGACACCGGAGTCCGTGGAAATTGGAAAGAATTTTTTTAGAGGAATTGCGATCTATTATATTGTATATGGTTTGGCAATGGCTGTGAGGGGTTATCTGGAAGGAACGGGGGATATGCTTTTTTCCGGGATAACAGGGATCGCGGCTTTGGGAGTTCGCATTGCAGTCTCGTACTTATTTGCAAAAAAATTTGGCAATATGGTGATTGCTTATGCAGAAGCATTTTCATGGGTAGTGTTGCTTTTCATTTATGTGTTCCGATATTTTGATAAGATTCGTAAAAGGATACCTACAGATAAAAGGAAAGGTTGAGATTTGTAAATTGGATATAGTATAATGACAGAAAGTCGGTATGTGCTTGGTGATGAGGATGTAACGAAAGAGTCATTAGGAGAAAGAAGTGAGTCTCAGGAAATGAAAAAAGCGAATAAGACAGAATTTGATAAAAATATGATATTGTATGGCCCTCCTGGAACAGGAAAAACCTACCATTCTGTCATCTATGCAGTTGCGATCTGTGACGGAAAATCTCTGGGTGAGCTAGAAGACCACAATGTGGTGATGGCGAGATATCACGAGCTCAAGAAAGCGGGAAGGATCGCTTTTACTACCTTTCATCAATCTTATGGGTATGAGGAATTTATAGAGGGGATCAAACCTGTCGTTGATGATGAAAAAAGAGATCTCGGTTATTTAATAGAGCCGGGAATATTCAAGAAGTTTTGTGAAAAAGCGAAAAGCGTAGAGATCACTGCAGATAAGCATATCATAGATACAGGGGCGAAAATCTGGAAACTTACCATTATGAATGGTGACTATAATCAAATAAAGAGGGAATGTTTTGAAGAAAACAATGTGCGGATGGGATTTGATATGGACTCGGATGAAGCCCGCGCTTTTGTGGAGGATGTGAATCCGGGAGATATTATCTTATCGTTTAAAACACGCAAAACGATAGATGGAATCGCTGTGGTGACAGATGAGGCAGTCGAATTAGAAGGTAAAAAGCTTTATAGGACGGCAAGACCAGTAAATTGGCTGGCAAAAAATATTGATGAAGATATCACTGATATAAATGGCGGGAAAATACTTCACAGAATGACGTTTGCCAAAGTTCCATATATGAACGTGCAAGATGTGATTGCCTTAGCAGAAAAAGTAAATCCAAGGTTGGGACACACAGTAATTAAAGAAAATACAGAGCCGTATGTCTTTATCATTGATGAGATCAATCGGGGAAACATCTCTAAAATATTTGGAGAGCTGATCACATTGATTGAGAATACAAAGAGGGCCGGGATGCCGGAAGCGATATCTGCGGTATTGCCGTATTCAGGCACAGAATTTAGTGTTCCTTCCAATGTCTATATTTTAGGAACCATGAATACTGCAGACCGATCTATCGCAATGATGGATACGGCGCTTCGCAGAAGATTTCAGTTTATAGAGATGATGGCAAATCCACAGGTACTCAGAACTATCCATGCAGATCGGGTGGAAGATTTAGATGTCGCGGCAATGCTTGAAAAGATCAATGAGCGTATCACATTTTTATATGATAGGGAACATACAATTGGACATGCTTTCTTTACGGATCTAAAGGGGGAAAATGCAACGGTTGAAAAATTACAGTCTATCTTTGAAAAGTCAGTCATTCCGCTGTTACAAGAGTATTTCTATGAGGATTATCAGAAGATACAGTTTGTGTTAGGTGATAATGATAAAAGCAGTGATGAACTAAAATTTATTGTCGACGAAAAGGTAATAGTCAAAAATATTTTTAAGGGTAGTGTGGAGGAAGTTATGGATCTCCCGGAAAAGAGATATTCTATGAATAAAGCTGCTTTTCAAAATATCAACAGCTACAAAGAAATCATATAAAATGTGGTGATAACATGGGGAAACGATTGGAAGTAAAAGAATTTGATTCCATAATCTGTAATGAAGACTATAAAAATAATGAAAAATATAAATATTTGGACCGGAAAGAATTCGATAATCTGGTAGCGTTTATCCATGAATTTTCCAGAGATGAGGGTCATGCAGATGCTTTAGACTTTATGCGGATTGGTTATCGGCGCAATATTGGTGAGGTCGTTTCCATAAAAAATTATGTCGGTTTGATCCAAATGAAGAACGGTTTTCAGATACAAATTTTACCAAAGATATCCTTTGGAGATGGGGAGGATGAGAGGAATACACGGACTAAAAAAGTATTTCTGCGAATGCTTTGCAGCATGAAAGATTTTCCGAGTAAAGTGTTTCAAAATGCAGCTTTGAGGGCCGATCAGATGAATTTATATGAGCTATTTATCAATCTGTATTTGCAGGAAGTAAGGCAGTTGGTAAAACGCGGTATAAAATCGGATTATGTGGAACAGGAAGAGAATCTTCGGTATTATAAGGGAAAATTACTTGGAAGCAAGCATATAAAAATGAATCTAGCTCACAGAGAGCGTTTTTATGTTTCCTATGAGGAATTTCACCCGAACAGGGCAGAAAATCGACTTGTGAAAGCAACACTCATAAAGTTACAGAAATTGACGGTTAGTGCAGAGAATGCAAAAGAGATCAGACAGTTGCTCACTGCCTTTGAGATGGTTGATACGTCGGCGAATTATGAAAGGGATTTTTCAAAGGTTGTGATCAATAGAAATACGAAAGATTACGAGATATTGATGCAATGGTCCAAGGTGTTTTTGATGAATAAAAGTTTTACTACATTCTCTGGATCTACCGTATCGAAAGCCCTGCTATTTCCGATGGAATCGGTGTATGAAAGTTACATAGCGCAACAGATGAAAAAGGTTATGAGCCCGGAAGGGTGGGAGGTTTCTAGTCAGGACAAAGGACACTATCTTTTTACAGAGCCAAGGCGTCAGTTTGCACTTAGACCGGATATCGTGATGAGGAAAAAGGATCGCACTGTTATCCTAGACACCAAGTGGAAAAATCTGTCTGATCATGAACGTGCCAATTATGGAATTTCCCAGGTTGATATGTATCAGATGTATGCTTATTCGAAGAAATATCGTACATCAGAGATTTGGCTTTTATATCCGG
>JAAVYC010000159.1 GCA_022790905.1 Lachnospiraceae bacterium
ACCAAAGGCAAAAGGAAAACCGGAAAAGTTTTTTTTAGAAACTCCCTTCAAAGCATGATATTTTGCGGCTTTTTCGTACTCTTTCCCATTTTGCTTATTGTGATGGAGAGGTGATAAACAATTGAAAAACGATGAATTAAAAATATACCGCGGTGAAGATTTTATTGTATCAAAACATATTACAATCCATCAGCCCACTCTCGCAGAAATCTGTGAGTACGGTGAACAGGACTACTATTCTATGATATATCAGTTAACGGCAACGCCACAGTCCTTAAAGGTTCAGTTGTGGGATATGGGAATCGATTACACAAATGTAACACCATTTGAACTATTTTACAGTCTTTTATATCGACTCTACACAAAAGAAAAGACATCCATTTTATTCGGGGATCTGGATTTCACAAAATTTGAGATTATTCAAAAAAAAGACGACGGTGAAATCTTTTTATGTCAAACAAAAGAATTCGATGAAATCGTAATCGATACATTTACCTATCATATCATCACAGATTATTTGAGACAGGTACATCTCATTCCAAAAGATGAAAAACTTCCCGCAAATGAAACGACAAAAATGATTCTCATCGAAGACGATCGAGATGAAATTTTGAAAAATCAAACCCGAGAATACCATTCACAATTAAAAAATCTCATCTCATCGATGGTGAATTGTGAAGGTTTCAAATATAATCATTCCCAAGTCTGGGATATGAAAATCAACGCCTTTATGGATTCTGTGCGAAGAATCTCCAAAATCAAGAATGCAGAATTGCTCTTGCAGTCTGGATATTCCGGTTATGGTATCGACCTAAAAGGCGTGAGCAAAAAACAATTAGATTGGTTGGGAGAACTCGAATAGAGCTCTCCCACTGCAAAAAAAGGAGGAAATTTTATGAACTTTAATCCAAATGAATTAATTCTCGAAAAAATCAGAGCTGTCGAAGAGTATGATCCTGCAACAAATGAACTGACAGGCAGATATACTCAGATCGAGGAACCAAGTCTGAAAACCAGTGCGGAGGCTATGGACGTAACCGACGCGATGGGTTCCACCATCCAGACATTCTACCATGCACAAAAAGGTACATTTGATTTTAGCAATTCTCTCTTCTCTTTAGACCTTGCTGCATCCCAGTATGGTTCTAAAAAACGCATGGCAACTGATGAGGACAAATTAGTGATGCCTGTATCTGAAGTTATCACAATCGGTGCTGACCACACGGCTGTCTTAAAATATACTCCTGTTGGAGCTGCCGGTGCCGAAGTAAAATATGTAAAAGTCATCAATGAAAATAATACATTTGGCAAGACATACGAAGTATCTGCCACTGCTGGCGATGACAAATTCACGATTAATGCTGCCACAAAAACGATCACACTTCCAGATGACGTAACTGGCAGAGTCTTCGTCAACTACGAAAAAGAGACCTCCTCTGCTGTCCAGATTGCAAAACGAACAGACAGTGTTCCTGAAGTAAAGACACTTCTCATTCATGCGATCTTCCATGATCCTTGCAACAAAAACCTCGTCTATGCCGGAGTCATTCGCTGCCCAAGAGCACAGATTGATCCGTCTAGCACAGAAATCTCCCTCAAAGCCGATGGCAAACATGCGGCGTCTTATGTTCTTAACAAGGAATACTGTTCCGAAGACAGCAAACTGTTCGATATTTTAGTCTCTGAAGACTAAAATACATACCGGCGGCTTTAAAAAGAAAAGCCGCCGGCTTTTTGAGGTATCTTATGAAAAAACAAACACTCGCAACTTGTTCCATATGCGGCAAGACCTACAAAATCTGCAATTCCTGCTCGTCGCTAAAAACGATCACTCCCTGGAGAAGCATCACTGATAGCATGGAACACTATAAAATCTATCTGGCAATCCACGGATACACCACATCAAAAGACAGAGAAAAATCAAAAACAGAATTGCAGCACTGCGATCTGTCCGGACTAGAAAATTTCAACCCAGAAATCAAATCTGTCATTGGAAAAATCCTGGCAGAACCCTAATTTTGAAACAATCGCTAGGAGGTTTTATTATAGAAATTTTATGTGAATATATGCTGCCAACGGTACTTGGCATCTGTTTGTGCGTTGGCTATGTCATTAAACAGTGGATCGACGATGTAGACAACAAATATATCCCCACTATCGTCACCATTTTAGGCGTCATCCTGTCCGCCTGGATCAGCCGCTGGCAATTTACGCCGGAAGTTATACTCGGCGGCCTAATCAGCGGACTTGCGAGCACCGGAATGCATCAACTGTTAAAGCAATTTATTGAAAACGCATCGAAATAGGAGGAAATTCTATGGCAATTGTTGATCAGGTCATTACTATTGCATTAAAAGAAGTCGGGTATCTAGAAAAAAAGTCCAATGCACAATTAGATGACAAAACCGCCAATGCCGGTCGTGCCAACTATACAAAATATGGAAAAAATATGGGCTGTAACGGTCAGGCCTGGTGCGACGCATTTGTCGACGACTGTTTTGTACAGGCCTACGGACGGGAGACGGCAAAAAAATTATTGGGAGGATTTAGTAATTACACTCCCACTTCCGCCCAATATTTTAAAAATATGGGAAGGTGGCATCCTTCTAATCCCGAAGTCGGTGACCAGATCTTTTTTAAAAACAGTATACGGATCTGTCATACCGGCTTAGTCTATAAAATGGATTCCGCAAGAGTCTACACTATAGAGGGAAACACTTCCGGTGCAAGCGGTGTCATCGCAAACGGCGGAGGTGTCTGCAAAAAATCCTACTCTCTAAACGATGCCAAAATCGCAGGATATGGAAGACCTGACTATGAACATCACAAGACAGCAAATCCAACTCCCGCACCATCTTCTCCCACACCTGTCTCAAATAAGAACATCTACACTAAAAAACAATTTATTAAAGAGGTACAGACAGCAATCGGAACAACGGCAGACGGCATTGCAGGTCCTAAGACCCTCGCAAAAACAGTTACCGTATCCAAAATCAAAAACCGAAAGCATAAAGTTGTAAAACCGATTCAGACATACCTCAACGCTTTGGGATATCCCTGTGGAATCGTCGATGGCATCGCGGGAGTCAAATTCGATTCCGCCATCAAAGCCTATCAAAAAGCAAAAAACTGTATCATAGACGGAGAAATCACCGCCCAAAAGAACACATGGAGGTCCTTATTGGGACTGCGATAAGAGGATACGGTTTATATAGAATACATCCTCGACTGCCGCAAAGATTACAGTTGGCTTGCACACCAACTACAAAACCATTTTTGAAATCGTCACTTTTTTAAGTGGCGATTTTTTTATTTACAAAAGAATCCATAATGATACAGGAAGTATGTTTTTTAGTCTATCTCTGCAGCAACTCGCTTTTCTATCTTTGCCCGTAGCGTGGCCAGCATGCGATAATTTAAGAAAGGAAACAAACATTATGATCACATTTATCCGATGGTATCTCATGAAAACAAAAGAAATCAAATTAAAATTGGCATTCTACAAACTTTTAGAACAGGGTGTTAAAGAGGTGACGGACAATCAAGACGAATTAAAAAAGCAGATCATTCATGAATTTGCAGAAATCATTCATCAAAATCCAACAGCACCTGAAACGGAATAGGAGGTGATTTCCTATATGCTTGAATTCTTATCATCGATCTATGAAAAATTCGAGAAATTAGAGCCAACTTTATCCGACTTAAAAGACATCGACACGTTTCTTACCAGGATTAATCAGACTACCGAATTGACCAAAACCCAGTTAAAAGCGCTCGGAGACTCCTCTTACGACTCTGCCAGCAAATACGGCATCAAAGCCACTGATTATTTTAGCAATCTCCAAAATCTGTACAGCGCTGGTCATAAAAATGCCGCGCAATTAGCGGAGTTGAGTGCACTTGCACAGAGCGCCGGCGGTTTAGAGGCAGATCTTGCAAATGATTATCTCACTGCAGCAGACGCCGCCTATGGATATTCTGGAAACGTCAAAAAATTAAACGCGCTGCTCGACTCACAGAACCAGGTATCGAAAAGAAATACGGTCAATATGGAAGAATTAGCTTCCGCGACAAAAACGGCAGCCAAACAATTCTCCAATTCCGGCATTGCCGAGGATGAAATGACGGCGCTTTTGGGCACTGGAATCGCTTCTTCCGGCGAATCCGGAGAAAACGTGGGAACTGCCATGACAGAAATTCTTCAGAACCTACAAGAACAAGCCGATGTTACTGGCAAAAATCCAATGAAACTCTTAGAAGAGATCTCTAAAGTCTATACCTCCATGCCTGACGGTTCTATAGATCAAACCAAAATCCTCTCCCAGATTGGAGGACAATCCGGCGGCAATGTATTAGACGGTATTTTATCAAATTGGGATCTCTATCAGACCATGCTAGACGATTACGGGAATGCCAGCGGATTCGCGGCGGAACAGGCCAAGCTGGTCACCAACAGCTGGGAAGGCTCCCTCAATCAGCTCTCCAACACATGGACAGAAACCATCGGCAATGTTGCAGATTCCGACGCAGTCGTCACCATACTACATGGTCTCAACAGTCTTTTGGCTTCCGCCAACAAAGTATCAGAGACATTGGGATCCTGGGGAAGTATTGGATTGGGTGCCGGACTGTTTGCCGGCCTTAAGAACGTAGGTAGGGAAGAAATGTATTCCCTCTCTCGAATATGCCTGCAATAGCATGGTTCCCTGTTCAAAGAACAGGTCTTTTATGCTATCCTTTGTGAAATACACAATTGAATCTCGTGTGGAATAAACCACCGTATATCTTATATTAAAGATATAGCAGATATGGCATCCCTCTACATTATGGATGTACCCTTTAGCAATTAAGGGTCTTGGAAACTTGTATAATATACCCCGACTCTCCTAGTATAGCGATATATTAGGTTCGTAAAATGAAAAAATAATTATTACATATAATTAGGGTATTGCAGGTAACGAGCAGATGACAGCGTACATTATGTACAAAAATCTTTTTAAAGATGGAAATCTCGCTAGACGAGTGCTAATCTCAGAGAGCATCAGGGCAGGTGGTGTTAGGTGCAATCCCTGGCACTGCAAGGAGTGCTCCGTACTTTGCCGAGTGTAACGGTTAGTAATTGCTGTTAGGAACTTATCTCCTACATTTACACTATGTGGAACTCCTGTTATCGGAGTCGATAAGAAGATAACAATTTTTCGATTATTTAATCCTAATATTTCTAAATATCAATATAATTTATAAAATTTTTTATACCCGCACATCATTACATATTTATTCAAAATATACACTATTAGAAATCTGAATTGCAATTGTTACAATGCCATTGCTTGTAGCGTTTTGTACCAAAGATCCCCTATATTACTGCATTTATCGCCTTAGATGTTGTAGAAATCTTTTTGGTTTTTTTACTATGACAATATGGACATTCAATACTAGGAACTGATTCTGGTACTTTTTCTATTAAATCCTGATAATAATCATTTTCATCTTTATCAGATTTTAATCGATGGTTATAAAGATCCTTATCATACATGGTACTATCAACAACGTATTTCACACGCATTTGTTGCGTCC
>JAAVYC010000160.1 GCA_022790905.1 Lachnospiraceae bacterium
CAAAGGAATCAGCAATGTAATGAGCGATGCTAAAATCGCAAAAAACATATCCGCAAAAAAGATTTTTTTGTATGGCTTATAATAAGAAAACAAACTTTTTTTCTTCTTCATTTTCCAATCCCTCCTTCAATCTCAATGGAATCTATCATACCTTTTTTTTGCCACAAATGCAAGTTTATGTTATAATAACCCCTAAGAAATGACACGTACAATTTCAGCATTATAAGGAGAGGATTTTATGACACCAAAACAGGTATTTTATGAGAACCAGGCCAACACCATCATCGAAAATTTGAAAAAACGCCAGATGGAAGGTTACTATTGTCCGACTAGTGCCGATGCTGTAAAAAAGGCTATGGAACTTATCGCAAAAGACAGCATTGTTGCATACGGCGGCTCTGTGACACTTTCTGAAACAGGTATACTTACCGCCCTGCGCGAACGAAAAGATATCACTTTTTATGAGCGTTCCGGCAAACCTTCCGAGGAGGTACAAAAAATCTATCGGGATACATTCTCCTGCGACTACTATTTTACAAGTACAAATGCAATCACTTTAGACGGTGAACTCGTCAACATCGACGGAAACGGAAATCGTGTTGCCGCAATGATTTTCGGACCGGCCAATGTCATTGTTGTCACCGGTATGAACAAAATAGTTACGACCACTCAAGAAGCCATTGACAGAGTGCGCAATATTGCTGCTCCTCCGAATTGTAATCGCTTGGATTATAAGACTCCTTGTGCTTCTATCGGAAGATGCGCCCATTGCTTCTCTCCGGAATCTATTTGCAGCCAGACTGTTATCACCAGAAGAAGCGGCATTCCTGGCAGAATCAAGATCCTTTTCGTCGGGGAAGAACTCGGTTATTAAATAAGCCTATTCGGGGCGCCCTCCGCAAAGAGGCTGCCCCAAAACTTTGTATTTCCTTATAAATTCAAAAGCGATTCTTTTCACATATTTATCACTGTCAAAACTTTCTTTTTCATCTCACATATTAAAATCCTCCACAAAAATTTCAATCTATATAATAAAAATTCAAATGTTATTTCTCTGCTGTATGTGCTAGACTTTTTAACAAACTCAAATTTTTATACATACGGAATGGAGGTTGCCATGAAATGTGAAGAATTACTAGATGCCATTTGTCTAGACAGATTAAATGACAAATTTATCACCCTCTATGGAAATAACGAAGAGACGATAAAAGTACAAAAGGAACGATATGTAAATGCAATCAAAAGTTTTATGACACTGTACCCCAAGAGTGAAGAGATTTCCGTCTTTTCTGCACCGGGAAGAACCGAAGTCTGCGGAAATCACACAGACCACCAGAACGGATGTGTCCTAGCGGCTGCCGTAAACCTGGATGCCATCGCTATCGTGTCTTTTCATAATGATCACGTGATCCGAATCCAGTCAGTGGGATATGAACAGGAATTTATCGAATTGGATCATCTGAATATGCACCCGGAAGAAAAAGGGACATCGCGTTCCCTGATTCGGGGCATGGTTTCCCAGTTTCATGACATGGGTGTAGAGGTGGGTGGTTTTAATGCATTTATCACCTCAGACGTCCTGTCTGGAAGCGGGTTATCCTCATCTGCCGCTTTTGAAGTGCTCATTGGAAATATTATCGACTGTCATTATCATGGCGCTCAGGCCGGCGCAGTAAAAATCGCTAAGATGGGACAGTTCGCTGAGAATAAATATTTTGGAAAAGAGAGCGGTCTGATGGATCAGATGGTATCTTCTGTCGGGGGCTTTGTCTTCATTGATTTTGAGGACACTACGAATCCAGTCATTGAAAAACACAATTGTGACTTTGAAGAAGGTGGTTTAAAGCTTATTATTACAGACACAAAAGGAAGTCATGCCGATCTCACAGACGACTATGTCTCAATCCCTTCTGAAATGAAGTTAGTCGCTGCACAATTTGGTAAATCAGTGCTGCGCGAAGTGGATGAAGAGCAATTTTATCAATCGCTGCCACGCCTGCGGAATGTATGTTCTGACCGTGCGATTCTTCGGGCAGCCCATTTCTTTGGCGATAACGCAAGAGTGAGAAAAGAAACAGATGCGCTGGACAAAAAAGATTTTTCGTCATTTCTCAAGTTAGTCTGTGAATCTGGAAAGTCCTCCGCAGAATTGCTCCAAAACCTGTATTCCACGAAGAAACCTATCGAACAGGGTATCCCACTAGCGCTGATGGCAAGTAAAAACCTTTTAAAAGACTGCGGTGCCTTCCGAGTTCACGGCGGCGGTTTTGCCGGAACCATACAGGCCTTTGTACCGCTTAATTTAGTCAAAGAATATGAAAAAGCAATGGAATCCTTATTTGGTGAAGGATGCTGTTATATCCTAAATATCCGTCCCGTAGGCGGATACCAGGTAGTATAACATACGAAAACGTAACTTATCATTGAGCTAACAATTCAGAATAGAGGAATATTATGAGCAGTATTTTAGTATTGGGCGGAGCCGGATACATCGGTTCCCACACCGTATATGAATTAATGGATGCAGGAGAAAAAGTTGTCATTATCGACAACCTCAGCACCGGATTTCAACAGGCTGTCCATCCGGAGGCAGTCTTCTATGAAGGGGATATCCGTGACCGGAATTTTATGGATCTGGTATTTGAAAAAGAAGAAATTGACAGCGTGATTCATTTTGCCGCTAGTTCCCAGGTGGGTGAAAGCATGAAAGACCCCTTGAAATATTACAGCAACAATCTTTGCGGCACAGAAGTTCTTTTAGAAAGCATGGTGGAACATGGGATTGACAAAATTGTATTTTCATCCACAGCAGCTACTTACGGGGAACCGGAGAACATTCCTATTCCAGAAAGCGACCGAACTCTCCCTACAAATTGTTACGGAGAGACAAAGCTCTCCATGGAAAAAATGTTCCGTTGGACTTCACAGGCGCACAACCTGCAATTTGTATCACTGCGCTATTTCAATGCCTGCGGCGCGAGACCGGATGGAAAAATCGGGGAAGCTCACGATCCGGAGACCCATTTGATTCCCCTGATCCTGCAAGTACCCAACCGGCAGCGTGATTATATCTCTATCTTCGGCAATGATTACGAGACAAAAGACGGAACCTGTGTCCGAGATTATATCCATGTCAATGACCTGGCACAGGCACATATCCTTGCCGTAGAATACCTGCGCCGCGGTGGTAAAAGTGATATTTTTAATCTGGGAAACGGCGTTGGTTTTACCGTAAAAGAAGTGGTGGAAACTGCCCGCAAAGTCACAGGTCACCCGATACCGGCAAGAGAAGAAAAACGGCGGGCGGGTGATCCCTCTACCCTTATTGCCTCCAGCGATAAGGCGAAAAACACACTTGGCTGGAATCCGAACTATGCCGATCTAAACACAATTATTGAGACGGCATGGAACTGGCATCGGGCACATCCGCACGGATATCAGACTGTGTAACAATTTATACTCAAATATTCTCGGAATGGAGGAATGGTATGATTCATACATTAATAACGGAACTCGTATCCTATGGCAGCCGAACAGGGTTAATTGCCGATGCAGATCGAGTCTATATCACCAATCAGCTTCTAGAATTGTTCCAAGTAATCGAATACGAACCGACAGCAATTACAGAGGAGCGGGAACTGACAGCAATACTAAAAGATCTTCTAGACTATGCTTTTTCACAGGGAATACTAAAAGAAAATACTGTGACTATGAGAGATTTGTTTGACACAAAGATCATGGGGATACTGACCCCTGCGCCATCGGTAGTTCGCAAACGATTTTTTGATATTTACAGTACCAGTCCCAAACTCGCGACAGATTATTATTATAAATTCAGCCAAGACACCAATTATATCCGAAAAGACCGAATTGCCAGGGATGAAAAATGGGTGACGGACACAGAATTCGGTCCCATCGACATTACCATCAATCTCTCAAAGCCTGAAAAAGATCCCAGGGAGATTGCGAAAGCGGGACAGGCGAAAAAGTCTGGATATCCCAGCTGTCTGCTCTGCATGGAAAATGAGGGATATGCCGGCCATTATTCCCATCCGGCCAGACAGAATCACCGCATCATCCCGATCTGTTTAGATGGAAGTGATTACTTCCTGCAATACTCTCCTTATGTGTATTATAATGAACACTGTATCATCTTGAACAAAGAACACATACCTATGAAAATTGACCGCTGCACTTTTAAGAAGCTTTTGGATTTTGTCCGGCTTTTTCCGCACTATGTTGCCGGCTCTAATGCCGATCTTCCCATTGTGGGCGGCTCCATTCTAAGCCATGACCATTTTCAGGGAGGAGGCTACACTTTTGCCATGGCAAAAGCGCCTTACGACAAGACATTTTCACTGACAGGATATGAGGATCTCACGGCAGGTATCGTAAAATGGCCTATGTCTGTAATCCGCCTGCAGGGAAC
>JAAVYC010000161.1 GCA_022790905.1 Lachnospiraceae bacterium
CTTTCATCGCTATCGGGTGATCCTGGAACATGAGGACATCTACGAGAGAGAACAGGGGATGCTTCCGGTTTCCGTGATTGATAAGTCGATTGATCGCAGGATGGCAAGCACGATTCGTCACAATCGGGCGAGAGGAAGTCATAATGTGGATTTGATGAGCAATATTGTCAAAGAATTGCATGAACTGGGACGCTCTGACGCATGGATTTCGAGACATCTGGGAATGGATAGAGATGAGATTTTAAGATTAAAACAGATTACGGGCCTTGCCGCGCTGTTTAAAGACGTAAAGTTTGGAAAAGCATGGAAACCCGTGGAGGAGGAAAAGCAAGAATAAAAAATATGAGATATGTTCGATTGGATAATTTTCGAGGTGCGACACTGATTAGCATGATGATCTATCATTTAGTTTGGGATTTGGTCTACATTTATGGAAAGAACTGGAACTGGTATGAGTCGAGACCCGCTTATGTTTGGCAGCAGAGTATCTGTTGGAGTTTTATTTTTTTGTCTGGATTTTGCTGGTCGCTTGGGAGCCGCCCTCTTCGGCGTGGACTGATTGTATTTGGAGGCGGTATGTTGGTGACGATCGTTACCATGATTTTTATGCCGGAACAAAGAGTCGTATTTGGCATTCTCACTTTTTTGGGAAGTGCGATGTTATTGCTGACATGGTTGGACAAGTATTGGAAAAAGGTCAATGCTAAGATTGGACTTTTATCTAGTATTGTGCTCTTTTTATGGACAAAGGAGATTAATAGCGGTTACCTGGGATTTGGGAGAGTCGCACGTTGCAGACTTCCACTGGAATTATATCGAAATGTTGTTACGACCTATCTGGGGTTTCCCGACAGTGGATTTTATTCTACGGATTATTTTTCGCTGTTTCCGTGGATCTTTCTGTTTTTTGCGGGATACTTCTTTTATAGAATCGTAAAAGAGGCAAAAAAGATGGAGTTATTTATCGGAAAGAAGATTCCCATAGTGGGAGATCTGGGAAGATACTCTCTTTTGATCTATTTGCTTCACCAGCCGTTTCTTTATTTACTGTTGCAGATTTTAAATCTTATGGATATAATATAGGTCATGAAAAAAGGAGGAGGATCATCATGGGAAAATCAGAAGTTTATTTTACAAACTTTCGTACAGAGGCATTTGGAGACGGACTTCCGACAAAGCTGAAAAAAATGATCAAAAAGGCGGGAATCGCAGAGATTGATATGGATGGGAAATTTACTGCGATTAAGCTGCATTTTGGAGAGCTTGGCAATATCAGTTATCTGCGCCCAAATTATGCAAAAGCCGTGGTAGACGTGGTAAAGGAGTTGGGAGGAAAACCGTTTTTGACCGACTGTAATACGATGTATCCGGGGAGCAGAAAGAATGCATTGGAACATCTGGAATGCGCGTGGGAAAATGGTTTTACGCCGTTGACCGTGGGATGTCCGGTTTTGATTGGCGATGGTCTGAAAGGAACGGATGATATCGCTGTACCGGTAGAGGGCGGAGAGTATGTGAAAGAGGCAAAAATTGGACGCGCCGTTATGGATGCGGATGTTTTTATCAGTCTGACTCACTTTAAGGGACATGAGATGACTGGATTTGGCGGAACGATTAAAAATATTGGTATGGGATGTGGTTCCCGTGCCGGAAAAAAAGATCAGCATGGCAGCGGAAAGGCACATATTGTGGAAGAACTGTGCAGAGGCTGTAAGAGATGTCAAAAAGAATGTGCCAATGGAGGATTGGTCTTCCAGGAGGCAAAGAAAAAGATGAGTGTGGATCAAAACCATTGCGTGGGATGCGGACGCTGCCTCGGAGCATGTAATTTCGATGCAATTCGATTTGATAACGACAATGCGAACGAGGTCTTGAATTGCAAAATGGCGGAGTACACGAAGGCAGTGATCGACGGACGTCCTTCTTTCCACATTTCATTGATTGTCGATGTATCTCCGAACTGCGATTGTCATGGGGAAAACGATGCGCCGATTCTGCCAAATATCGGAATGTTTGCATCCTTTGATCCGTTAGCGCTAGATCAGGCGTGTGTGGATGCCTGCATGGCGGCGACTCCGCTTCCAAACAGTCAGCTTTCGGACAATATGAAAAAGGCAGATTTCGTAGATCACCACGATCACTTCCGCAATTCCACACCGGAGTCAGAGTGGAAGAGCTGCCTAGATCACGCGGAAAAGATCGGCCTTGGCAGTCGTGAATATGAGCTGATCACAGTCTAAACCGTACATAATTCGAGAAATGATAAGTTGATGAGATGATGAAAAGAATCTTAATTGTGGAGGATGATGAAAAATTAAATGAGGGGATCTGTCTTGCGCTAAGAGAGACAGATCCGGAATTTTTACAGGCCAGAACAATTGGTGCGGCAAGAGAAATTCTAAGTCAGATGGATGTCCAGATGGTGCTTTTGGACATCCATCTTCCTGATGGGAATGGAATGGATTTTTTAAAAGAGATTCGAAAAAGGAGTCAGGTTCCGGTTCTCATTATCACGGTCAATGACATGGAGATGGATATCGTGATGGGATTAGAATCCGGCGCGAACGATTATATCACGAAACCTTTTAGTCTTATGGTGTTGCGGGCGTGGGTTGCCGTGTGGCTTAGAAATCAGGAGAAGAGCAGGCATTTGCAGATCTGTATTGACGATTTCGACTTTGATTTTGAGCGGATGATTTATAGGGTTCGAGGACAGGAAGTCGAATTGAGTAAGACAGAACAGAAGCTTCTTCGGATTCTCGTGGAAAATCGTGGAGCCACGTTAAGACGCGGACGATTGCTTGATTATGTCTGGAATGAGCAGACAGAATTTGTGGAAGAACACGCCCTGACGGTAACTGTGAAAAGGTTGCGGGATAAATTAGGAGACACATCTGAGTCCTTTTCCTATATCAAGACAGTCTATGGGATGGCTATACATGGGCGGTGAGAGGATGATTTTTTTGGCATTTTTATAGTTCTATTGACAGTTGGATGCGTCTGGTATTTTTTTAGAAAAAGAGAGGAGAGACTCCTGGATACACTGCAAAAGATGTTAGAGCAGGCACAGATGGGAACGCTAGAAGTGGGTCGATTGGATGAGACGCAATTGTCGTCGGTGGAGAACAGTCTGAAACGATATCTTGACGACACATGTCTCCTAATGGAAAAGCAGAGGAGTCGAAAGGCGAAAATTCAGATGTTGATCTCAGATATTTCGCATCAGACGTTGACCCAATTTCTAATATCAAATTGTATACGGAGCTTTTAGCCGAACAAACATCGCACAGAGAGATTGAAGTGATTCGGGAACAGACAGAAAAACTGGATTTTTTGATTCACGCTCTGGTAAAGCTCTCGCGTATGGAAAACGGAATCCTATCAATGCATGTTAAGGAAAACAAAGTTGCACTGCTTTTCGATGCCATAAAAGAACAGTATGAAAAAAAGCGGAGGAAAAGAAGATTCTTTTTACGCTGGGAGAGACGGATGTTCTGGCGATGTTTGATTTAAAATGGACCGTGGAAGCCCTTGGAAATATTGTGGAAAATGCGATAAAATATACGAATTTTGGTGGAAATGTGACAATGAATGTAAGGAAATATTTGTTTTTTGTTCAGATTGATGTGGAAGATAACGGGATTGGGATGGCTAAAGAAGAGCAGAATAAAATATTTTCGAGATTTTATCGTTCCCTGGATGTGGGAGAAGAGTCGGGAGTGGGAATCGGACTCTATCTCGCAAGGGAAATCATACAGGAGCAAAAGGGATATATAAAGGTTTACTCAAAAAAGGGAGTGGGGAGCACATTTTCTGTATTTTTGCCGTTGCCTCAACCAGTGCCTGAAAGTTTAGAATAGTCGTTTTTAGAAATATTTCAAAACTGTGATATTTCAGAAATGATCTGGAGATATAGAGATGTTATAGTCTGTATTGTAAAAAATGTTTTGCAGTACAGGCTGTTTTTCTTATATGGGAAAGGAGACACGATGAAAATATTAGAGGCAAGAAATTTGAGGAAAATTTATGGGAAAGGTGAGGCGGAAGTTCGTGCCCTAGACGGAGTGAGTCTTTTTGTGGAAAAGGGGGAAAATTGCTAGAACATTTAAAGGAAGAGGAATTGACGATTTTTCGAAGAGGAAATATTGGGTTTATTTTTCAACAGTATAATCTAGTTCCGATGCTAAATGTATGGGAGAACATTGTGCTTCCGATTCAGTTGGATGGAAGGGAAGTGGATCAGGAATATCTTCAAGAGATTATCAGAATTTTAGGGTTAGAACGGAAACTTCAAAATTTGCCTAGTACACTTTCCGGCGGACAGCAGCAAAGAGTTGTGATTGCGAGGGCGTTAGCGACAAAACCAGCGCTTATCTTAGCAGACGTAAACTGAACCGACGGGTAATCTGGATTCTAAAACGAGCCAGGATGTGCTCGGACTCTTGAGAGTGACGACAGAGAGGTTTCACCAGACTATGGTGATGATTACGCATGACGAGGAGATTGCGCAGATGTGAAAACGTATCATAAGGATTGAAGATGGAAAGATTGCGCAGATGGAGGAAATGATATGATAAGAGTAAAAAATAAAAAGATATTGCATTTGCTCGCCGTGCGCTTTATGAAGATGAATCGGAAAAGAAATATCATAGCAATCATAGCCATTGCATTGACAGGACTTTTGTTTACCAGTGCTTTTACTGGCGCATACTCGATGTATTTATCCAATCGGTCTAAAGAGTGTCGTGATCATATGTGTTTTAGTCACGCCGCTGCTTTTGATATGACAGAAAAGGAGGTTCAAAAAGGTTTACAGGCGATAGAAGATAACGACGATGTAGCGCGTTATGGGAAAAGGCATGTTCTTGGGAATAGTAACCGGAGCAAAATTCAA
>JAAVYC010000162.1 GCA_022790905.1 Lachnospiraceae bacterium
GCCTGAAGCGCTGCATCTACAATCGTCAGTCTGTCGTTGTCATACAACTTCATACGCTCTCCATTAAAGCGAATCATGATAAAGTTATTTTTCTGATCGTAATAACTCAGACAGATTCCAACGGGGGTCACCAACAACGGATCTTTTTGGATGTCCGGCTGCTCAAAATGTACTTCCTGCAGCACTTCCTCACCGCGAAGCGCCACACGTTCATATGGAAGCTCTAACTTGTCGGCGAGTTTTTCTGTGAACTCGTGCACTTTACCGCCGCCGCCGACAATAAAGGTTGCACTGACAGATCGATCCCCATTTAATTCCATGATCTTATCCGCAATCGAAGTCGTGATTCGATCGATCAGATCTTCCATCAGATCCCACACTTCCTGTGCCTGAATCGTATGCGAAATATTCATGATATCCTTAAATTCAATCTCTGTCTCCGTTGCAGAACTCAGCTTGATATGCTCGGCTGTCTTAAAATCAATCAGATAATGTTGCACCAACATCTCCGTAATCTCATCTCCCGCAAGCGGAATCATACCATAGGCGATGATACTACCATCTCTTGTGATGGAGATATCCGAAGTTCCCGCTCCCACGTCCACAAGAGCAATATTTAACATTCGAAATGTCTCCGGAATCGCTACATTGATTGCCGCAATCGGCTCCAAAGTCATATTTGCAACTTCTAACCCTGCCAAATTACATGCCGAATAGAGTCCGTCTACGACGTCCTCAGGCAAAAAGGTCACAATAATGTCCTCTGAAATTTCCTCCGCCTTATGTCCCTCTAAATTTGTAATAACGTCACCGTCTAAATAATATTTTACAACAGAATATCCGACACAATAAAATTTGAATTTGGTATCGTTTTCTTCCTTCAAAATATCTGACGCCTTCTCAATGCCGATCAAATCCAGAGTGTGTACATCCTCCCCGCTCACAACGGATTCCTCTTCATATTCATAGGACACCGTTGTCGTCACAGTCTTTAATACACGTCCCGCCGCCGCAATACAGACTTCTGTCAGCGGTGTATCAATCTGTTTTTCCAGCTGCTGTTTGACTGTTTCGATTGTCCGCGCCACACGTCCAATATCGTGAATCTGTCCGTCCAACATAGCACGGGTCTCATGCTCTTTGATATATTGCGCCACCACGACGAATTCATCTTCCTCTTTGTAACCGACCGTTCCCACGACATTTCTGGTCCCGATATCCAATCCAAATACCAATGGCTCCATCTTATTTCTCCTCGTCAAAAATTTTTATAACCTGTAAAACAGTATCTTCTACGCTTCCATTATTATCAATACTTTTTTTACAAGATCTACGGTATTCCTCCTCCGTGAGCTGACTCTTTAAAATTTGATCTATCTTCTCGTCAGAATACCCCCGATTTTTTCTCAGACGGCTTCGCCTGTTCTCTTCACTGGTATCAATATACCACAACTCATCACAAATTTCATCATAATGCTCTTCGATTAGCAAGGCGGCTTCTAAAATCAGATAATCCAGCCTGCCCTCTTTTAATGCTCTTTTGTACACATCTAGAATATATTTTTTGACTGCCGGATGGACAATTCCATTCATCTGCTCCCGCTTTTTCGCATTTTGAAAGATGATCTCCGCCATTTTTATGCGGTCTAGCGTTCCGTCTGCCAAAAAAATATCTTCTTTTCCAAATACTTTTTTTATTGTATCATAACATTTTGTCCCCGGCATCATCAAATCATGGGCGATTTCATCGGCAAGTAGCACTTTTGCATTATAATTTTTTTCAATATAATTCAAAATCGCTGACTTTCCCGCCCCGACACCGCCCGTAATTCCTATAAATTTCATCTATTTTGCCTCGTACCAATTTTCTCCTGTATGACTGTCAATCTCAAGTTCCACGGCTAGATCTGCCGCCCCTTTCATCTCTTGTTCCAAAATCAATTTTACCTGGTCGATCTCATCTTTAGCCGTTTCCACAAGCAGTTCATCGTGCACTTGTAACAGCAGCTTTGACTTCAATCCTTCTTTTTTCAGCCGTTCATGGACACGAATCATCGCAATCTTGATGATATCTGCTGCCGTTCCTTGAATCGGCGCATTCATTGCGATTCTCTCTCCAAAAGAACGCTGCATAAAACTAGAAGAATCAATTTCTGGTATCGGTCTCCTTCTGCCAAACATAGTGATTGTGTATCGATCCTTTTTCGCCTGTTCTACCGCCCCGTCTAAAAACTCTTTAATTTTCGGATAAGTCTCAAAATAGCGCTCGATATATTCCTGTGCCTCTTTTTTGCTGATACTCAAATCCTGGCTCAGACCAAACGAACTGATTCCATAGACGATTCCAAAATTGACCGCTTTTGCATTCCTTCTCTGCAGAGAAGTCACTTCCTCAAACGGCGTGTGAAATACTTGCGATGCCGTCATTCGATGAATATCCTGCGCCTCGCGATACGCCTGTATCAGCATCTCATCTCCCGACATATGCGCTAAAATGCGAAGCTCAATCTGAGAGTAATCCGCATCCACAAAGACATAGCCCTCTTTTGGCAAAAACACTTTGCGAATCAGCCTTCCTAATTCCATTCGAATCGGAATATTTTGCAGATTCGGGTCTGTACTGCTGAGTCTTCCCGTCGCCGTCACTGTCTGTTGAAAATTCGTATGAATCCTCCCGTCTTCCTCAATAAAGTTTGCCAATCCATCTGCATAGGTAGATTTTAGTTTCGAGAGCTGACGGTATTCTAGGATTTTAGAGACCAGCGGATATTCTTCTGCTAGTTTTTCTAGGACATCGGCTGCTGTGGAATATCCGGTCTTTGTCTTCTTTCCATAGGGCATTTTCAATTTTTCAAATAGAATATGGCCCAATTGTTTTGGTGAATTGATATTAAATGCTTCGCCCGCACCCTCATGAATCTCCTTTTCTAAAATTTCGATCTGAGCGGCCAATTCTTCACCATAATCTTGCAATTCTTTTGCATCGACACGAACCCCTTCTTTTTCCATATCAAAAAGCGTGTAGACCAACGGCAGCTCAATCTTTTCATAGAGTTCTCTCATTCCCGCCTTTTCCAACTCCGATAACAGCGTTTCTTTGGTCTTCCACGGTACATAGGCGAGATAACAGATATATTTCAAAAACTCTTCCGGATGATTCGTTCTTGCCTCAGACAATTTTTCTTTGGCAAGCAAATCCTGTTTAGAAGGGATCATGAGATTTGCATGATCTTTCGCTAAATCCTCATATGGATATTCGTTCTTTAAAGGATTCAAAAGATATGCTGCTAATGATACATCAAAGATCTCGCTCTCTTCCTCAAAAGAAAGACTTTTTAACAATTCCTTTAAATCCATCACCGCTGCTTTTTTTACCAGAATTTTTTTAAGCCGCTCGCTCAACTCATCCTGCTCTGACTTTTCTATCGGAATATAGTAAATATCTTCCTCTGAAAATGCGATGGAAAAGCCTTCTAGCGACTGCTCTTCTCTTGGCGCCTCAAAGAGATTCAATTGTTCTTCTTTGATTCCATCTCCGGGGAGAAGATAGCAGCCGATACGTTCTGCCTTTTCTGCTTTGTCTAAAATTTTTAGCACCTTATCCTTTTCTCTTACCCAGGTAAAATGTTCCTCGGCAGAATTTTTCGGGGCATCGACATCAAATCTCGCGAGAATCCTTTTCAAATCCAGACGTTTGCACAACAGATAAGCTTCCTCTGTAAACAGTTCTCCCACTCTGGACTCCTCTAAATGATAGTCCATCGGGACCTCAATATCAATCGTTGCCAACTCCTTGCTCATCTTCGCTAAATCATAGTGATTTTTCAGATTTTCTTTTGCTCGGTTTGGCTTGATCTCCTCCACATGTTCATAGGCATTCTCAATACTTCCATATTGGACAATCAAAGACGTTGCCGTCTTCTCTCCGATTCCCGGCACTCCGGGAATATTGTCGGAAGAATCTCCCATTAATGCCTTGACATCGATAAATTCACTCGGCGTCACCTGGTATTTTTCTTTTACATCCTGGGCTAGATAATCCTCTACCTCTGTCCCAGTTTTTTTTGTCTTTGGAATACGAATTTTAATATGGTCACTTGCTAGTTGAAGCAAATCTCGATCACCCGATACGACAGAGACTTCCACTCCCTGCGCCTCACTCTTTTTTGCAATGGTTCCAAGAAGGTCATCCGCTTCATAGCCCTCCTTTTCTATAATTGTAATGCCCATTGCTGTGAGCATTTCTTTCATAAGCGGAACTTGTTCTCTTAATTCCTGCGCCATCGGTTTTCTAGTTCCCTTGTATTCCGCATACATTTTATGGCGGAAAGTCGGTGCAGAAACATCAAATGCAACGGTCAAAAAATCTGGTTTTTCCTCGTCTAATATTTTAAATAAAATATTCAAAAATCCATAGATCGCATTGGTGTGAATCCCCTCCGAATTTGTCAGTTCCTGCACTCCGAAAAAGGCTCTGTTTAATATGCTGTGTCCATCTACTAATACTAACTTTCCGTCCATTATTCTCTCTTTCTTTCCAACATAACTTCGATCAAATCGGCCTGGTATAATATTTCAGCCATTCCTGCTCTTCCCTTGTCAGGTATGGCGATATTTTTTCATACACCATTTTGTGATAATCGTTCAATTCTTTTCGCTCTCTCGCCGTCATTTCCTCCGGTAAAATGGCATCTAAATCAATTGGAACATACGTAATATTTTCAAATTTCATGAATTGACCGTACTCGTTCTTTTCATCCTTTACCGTAATCAGCTCATTTTCCGTTCGGATTCCGTATTTTCCTTCGATATAAACGCCCGGTTCGTCGGTCGTAATCATACCGGCTTCTAGCTTTCCGCTGTCGTTCCTCTCCGGTACGATTCTCCATCGGAATCCATTTGGTCCCTCATGGACATTTAGGATATGTCCCACACCGTGACCGGTTCCACAGCGATAGTCAATTCCCAGAGCCCAGAGCGGTCCCCTCGCTAAAATATCGAGATTGATACCACAGCAGCCGTATAAAAATTTTGCATTTGCCAGGTTCAAATTGGAACGACACACCGCTGTGAAATGCAGCTTTTCTTCTTTTGTCAGTTTTCCCAGTGCAAAGGTTCTCGTGATATCCGTCGTTCCTTCTAGGTAATGCCCCCCGGAATCCACCAGTAAAAATCCCTCCGGTTTTAAGCGCGCATTGCTCTCCTCTGTCGCCGAATAGTGCATCATAGCTGCATTAGGTCCGTAGGCACTGATTGTATCAAAACTCAGATCTAAAAAATGTTCTTGCTCTCTTCGCAATTTTTCAAGATAATCGGAAGCGGAAATCTCTGTGATCTCAGCTTTTCCGATATTCGTCTTTAACCAATACATGAATTTTGTGACCGCGACTGCATCTTTTAAATGTGCAATTCTTGTATTTTTCAATTCCGTCTCATTTTTAACGGCTTTTAAAAACTCACTTGGATTGGGTCTGTCGACGATTTCGGCATGCATTTTTACATGGTCCACAATCTGATAATTCGTCTCTGCCTGGCTCAACAATACTTTCACTTCCAAAAGACTTTTCGCATACTCATAGATTCCTTCATAGTGCTGAATGGAAATGCCGCCCTCTCTCAAATGCGTTAAAACATCTGCGTCTAATATCTTTTCATTGACAAAGAGAATCGCTCTTTCTTTCTCCACACTCAAAAAGGAGAGAAACACCGGAACATGGTTGATATCTCCTCCGCGCAGATTTAAAAGCCAGGCGATATCGTAAAGGCTAGAGAGAATGTGAACCTCCGCTCCCTCTTCTTTCATCTTCTCCCTGACTTCTTTTATTTTTTCTTCGATCGTCTTTCCCGCATAAGCTTTTTCTACAATCCAGACCTTATGTGCCGGAAGTTGCGGTCTCTCCTTCCAGATCATGCCGACTAAATCTTCTTTTGTATAGAGATGCGCCGCTTTCTTCTCTGCAATCTCGGCATAACATTCCCCGTTCTTGGCATCTAAAACCCTGCCGTCAAATCCGATACGGCCTCCCTCTTTTAAGACGGATTCTACGTACGCTTCTACTTTCGGCACGCCTTCCTCGCCCATTTTAAAGAGTTTGATACCACTTCCCTTTAGCTGTGCCTCTGCCTGAATAAAATAGCGCCCGTCTGTCCACAGTCCCGCTTCCTCCATTGTGACAACGGCTGTTCCGGCAGAACCGGTAAATCCAGTCATATATTTTCTAGCTTTAAAATATTCTCCAACATATTCGGACTGATGGAAATCACTCGTCGGAATAATATAGATATCAATTCCGCGCTCCCTCATCAATGTCCGCAATGCTTTTAATCTCTCTTGTATCATGTCTCCTCATCCACCATTTCAAAAAATTTCGTATCTAATTCTGGGTAAGAGCGCTTTAGGGAAATCGGTTTTCCGGCTCTTAGGAAGCAGTGCTCACTTTTGGCTAGCGTTCGCAGTTCCCCCGTCTCTTTATCTGTCATTCGATAGTGTAGCGTCATTCTTATCCCATCATAATGAGAAAGCTTTGTCTCAATCACAACGGTATCATGAAAACGAACCATACTCTTATACTGACACTCTACAGAGAGCACCGGACTGACAACCTCTGCTTCTTCTAATTGCTTATAACTATACCCCATCTGGTCCATCAAATCCATCCTTGCCTCTTCCATCCAGCGAATATAGTTCGAATGATGGATAATCCCCATCTGATCTGTCTCATAATATTTTGCCTTGTGTTCATAAGGTTTGATTTTCTTTTGCTTTAACTGCTCATAAGGTGCAATTCTTGTATCCTGCATATCTTTTGCCTCCTTTTACTATAACTTTTCTAGAATTTTCTCACGTTTTTGTAAAAAAAGCAATTCTTTATTATATTGGAAATACCGCTCTTCCTCGCACTCCTTTAAAAACTCTACATTGCCCGAATTAGAGGCAAGCTCCGTGATAAAGATTACCATTTCCTGCCCCGTGAGTCCTGCCGCCTCCAAAAAATCAAACGCATAGGTCAATCGCTTTTCAGCAGATCTTTGCACGTTGAGATATGTCTCATTTTCCTCCCCAAACCAACTCTTAATCTGTTCAAATGATTCCAAAGGATTCAAAGATGTGTCCATCTTCAATTTCTGTATATAAACTTCTAAACAATCTATTCCATTCAAATAGCAGGCTTCCTCCTCCCGGCTTAAGAGTCCCGCTCCTTTTTTCCACTCCTTTTCTTCCTTCGCTTTCTCAATCACTTGCTCTAAAATTCCTACTGCGCTGTCCTCTGTCGTCATTTTTTCTTTATATTGTAGCAAGAATCCCTGCAATTTTTCCATTTCCCGCTCTTTTTTCACGGCATTTTGAATGCCCTCATTCACTTTTGAGAGCAGAAGTCCTAAGACACTGAGCCGCTCATCAAATGATGCGTGCGCCACTTTTTTCATCAACTGTTCATTCAGATTTCCCTTAAAGATCTCTTCGATCTGATAATCGGTTCGGTATTTATAAAAAAGTTCTAGATAATTGGCAAAATCTTTGGCAATTTTTTGATGTTGAATATATTGCAGTACGACTTCCCGATCCACAATTTTTTCCGTCTTCTCAGAAATGGCAAGCAGTGTGGAGAGATCTTCCCACCCGCGCGGCGTTGCAAAGCTTCTTCCGTCTACGGTCGTCTCCATCTGATAAAAATATTGTTTTTTCGTATTCAAATAAGAAATCACTGCCGGATGCAGGTGATGTTCATAGGCATATTCCTTCCAGACCGAGAAATCTGCCTCCACTTCAATTTTTCGAATACGGTCCATCGTCACGACATCGAATTCCCGCACAGATTTGTTGTATTCCGGTGGATTTCCCGCTGCCACAATCAGCCATCCCCCTGGAATCTCATGATTTCCAAAGGTCTTGCACTGAAGAAATTGCAGCATCGCTGGGGCCAACGTCTCCGAGACGCAATTGATCTCGTCAATAAAAAGAATGCCTTCTTTTAAGCCGGTCTGTTCCATTTTCTCATAGATAGAAGCGACAATCTCACTCATGGTATATTCCGTGACCGCATATTCTTTTCCTGCATACTCTTTTTTAGAGATAAACGGGAGTCCAATCGCACTCTGTCTTGTGTGATGGGTAATCGTATAAGAGACCAGCCCGATCTGACATTCTCTTGCAATCTGTTCCATAATCTGCGTCTTGCCGATTCCCGGAGAACCCAGCAAAAGAATCGGTCTTTGACGAATGGATGGTATCACATATTCTCCCCATTCGTCTTTTAAAAAATAAGTCTCTATTGTATCTTTTATTTCCTGTTTTGCACGTTTAATATTCATATCTTACCCTTCTGATAAATCTTCCTCACCCAATATCAATTTGATTGCCCAGGGCGGTACATCTACATCCATATAATCTTCTCTTAAAAAGACAAATGCTGTATCATAAACCGGCTTTTTTAGCGGATATCTGCCGTATCCATCGGTAAAGTAAAGCAAACCTTTTAACTTTGAAAATTTCTTCTCCTGTAACATGCGATTCACATAAGAAAAAACCGGACGAAAATCTGTCCCGCCGAGTCCCCTGATCTCGAAATGATCCATATATTCTTTTAACTCTTTTTCATCCGTAATCTTTGTATCCGACTGCACGCGCTCATCACACTGTATGATATGCACATGAAACTTTCGATAAAAAGACTCCGACTGACTGAGTACAGAATATGTCTCCTCCAAAAACTTCTGTATCAATTCCTTTTTACAGGACATCGAGGTGTCCACCGCAATCACGAAATCTTCAATCCTATGGACTTCTTTTGTCTCTTGCGGCTCAATCAACGGCATATTTCCATAGAGTTCCATGCCATAGTTGTAAAAGATATAGTCGAAGCTGTCAAGATCTACGAGCATTTCTTCTTTTAAGACACAGAACTTTTTCAAAAAGTTTCGATAATCATATCGTTCCCTGTTCTCGACGGATAGCTGTTCTAACAGTCCTTTGGAATCCTCGCATGCCTCTTTAGAAAAGGTCTGCAACTCCGTCTCCATCTTCTCACGAATGTCTTTCCACTTGTTCTCATCTGGCATACCCTGCGGCTGCTTTTTTCTATCTGTCTCCCAATAGCGGTGATCGTCCACACAGAACTCCTGCAGCATTCTCGCCACCGTACGCGGATCTAACTCTGCGCTCTCCAGCAGTGTATAAATTCTTTCCGCTGTCAGTACGCGTGTCTTTTCTCGGAGTCCGTCGTAAACTGCACGGCGATATGGCTTTGAGGGAAGCCTTAGGCACCGAAGAGGCAATTGATCTATGATCGATTCCATCGCAATATCACAGGCAAGATCCCAAAGAGTACGCTCCTCCCCCGGCTCTTTCCAGATATGACCAAACAGACAGTGAAAGATACTGTGCAGATAGAGTCGATTCACCACAACGTTTCCTGTCTTATATTGTTCCACCAAATATGGGATCTGATAGTAGAACAGGCTGCCATCCGTCGCACAACTTGAGATATCAAATGTCGGAAAGAGCACAAGACTGTGCAGCGCCACATCTAAAAATCTCATATTCAAATATAATTCATTTTTTGCATCCTGTAAAATCTCCGTACAGACTGTTGTTTTTTCCAATAATTCTTCTTCAAACATCTATAATGAAAATCCTCTTTTTTCTTTTTTTGTACCATCTTTCTTGTGATAAAATCGATTGTGTCCCAAATCCATCAAAAAACTGACTGCTTCTATATCCTGCTGTACCACCTGCAATATGAGTTCCAATTCTCTTTGTGTTTCGACAAAATGTTCTGCCATCCAAAAAAGCAGTGCTTTTTCCCCCTGCTCAGACAAAACCTCCGCTGCCTCTTTGATATGATTTCTCAAATAAAAATCATATTCCTCCCGCGCTTCACCCTCCAATTCTACCGGATACCGCAGACGATAGAGGGTTACATAGATAGACTCTGCCCTTTCCATATTATATTTTCCCACTTCAAACAGTCGATCATACTCTTTCCAGTTCATCCGTGTATTTTTAAAGGCATTTCGATATTGAATACCTACACCATGCGTATGCGTCTCAATGATTCTAGCGGGCGTGTTTTCCACTGCTTCTTCAAAAAACGCCGGAAACAGCGCCGCACATTCCCTCTCTCTTTGCCAGAAAACTTTTACCGTCTGATTCAGTTCTTCTAATACTTCTCTTAGACAAGGTTTCTGTTCTTCTACTTCCTGCAGACTTAGATGACTCAACTTCTTACAGCCCGTAAACGATCCCGAGCCTATATATGCAATATTGGAGTAAAAAGAAAAATGCCAAAAGTTCCAGCAATTATAAAAGACATATCGACCGATGCGCAAAATACTCTTTGGCAAAATGAGTTCCTCCAAGCTCTCCCCACAGATACATGGAAAGTCTCCCGGATTTTCGGGCTCTTCCTCCATCTGTGCCGCAAAGGCATAGGGCGCTAGTTCTGTAACCGGCATTCCCTCTATCGTATCTGGTATCAAAATCCTGCTCTCTTTTGCATAACATCGGATAATACAAATTCCCTGTTCTTTCTTTTGATAAACAAAATATGACTCTTGACTCATGTCATGCCTCTTTTCATAGCAAACTCAAACGTTATTTTTCATTTAGCCACTCTTTTTTAGATAGACAAGAGATATGTTCTGTTCGAATATCATTCATCAGCGGCCATAATACATTTTCTTTTGTGCTGTGATACCGGAATCCACATTTCTCCTGTACACGTTTGGATTTATGATTTCCATCAAAATGACCACACCAGATTTTTTTCAGTTCCAAATCTTCGAAGCCATATCGAAGCATCTCTTTTACTGCCTCCGGAATAAAACCTTGTCCCCAAAACGGAACTCCAATCCAGTATCCGATTTCTCCCTCCAGTTCCGATATTCCAATATTGCTGTCCTCACCGATCATCAACCCAATACTTCCGACTGCATGTCCCACATTTTTCGGTACAACGGCATAGGTTCCCGGCTTAGAGAGAACATCTCGGATAATCTCAAGACTGTTCTCCACACTCGTATGAACTGGCCACCCTGCGATAGGTCCCACCTCTGGGCTGCTTGCATATCTATATAAATCTTCTGCGTCCGTCTCTTCCCAAGGACGCAAGATCAAACGTTTTGTCTCTAAAATCATCGTTGTTATCTTATTATGTTCCATAAATTCTCCTCCCTAATAACAAAACAATCCATTATATTTTAACTTCTATAAACATCGGGGATTAAAAATACAACAATATCAGTCTACCATAGAGCAGATCAAAATACAATTCAGGCAATCCCTCCCAAAAAGGAAACACAACTTGAAAACTCTCGTTTATATGTTATAATATACAAAAATATGTTATATTGTATACAGGAGAGAACATTTTGGAAAACGCTACGATCGGAAAATATCTGAAATCTGCCCGCCAAAACAGAAACATGACGTTAGAGGACGTCGCCGCATTAACAGGCGTCAGCAAGCCGATGCTTGGGCAAATTGAGAGAGGACAATCTTCACCAACCGTCAATACGCTGTGGAAAATTTCAACCGGCATGAAAATACCATTTTCGTCTTTTCTGCAGGAGCCAAAATTGGAATACACGATTGTCAATTTACAAGAACAAGGTATCATCACGGAAGAAAACGGAGCCATGAGAGCTTATACACTCTTTGGCTTCGACCCTATTCGTTGTTTTGAAACTTTTTATATCGAATTTGACGCAGGCTGCCAACACTATTCAGAGAAACATCATGAGGGAGTGGAAGAATCTATTTTCGTTATAAAAGGTAAGTTGGAGATCCTTTTGAACGATAACTCAATCTCTTTAACAGAAAAACAGGCGATCCGATTCGAGGCAAGCGTTCCACATGCCTATCTGAATCCGCATAAAGAGCTTTGCTGCGTCTACAATACAATTTTTTACAAGGAGTGAAGTCAGAACATGTATGAATTAAAACAAGTCGCCGAAAACAGTTACTATATAAATTGTCCTGCAAAAATCGGAATTTTTAGGCAAAACGATACAGACGTCTATCTGATTGACAGCGGAAATGACAAAAATGCAGGCAAAAAAGTGCGCAAATTATTAGAGGCACATCATTGGAACTTAAAGGGCATAATCAACACCCATTCCAATGCAGACCATATTGGCGGAAATCAATATTTACAGCAACAGACCGGATGTAAGATATTTTCAAACGGCATAGAGACAGCGTTTACAAAATATCCCATCTTAGAACCATCGTTTTTATATGGCGGATATCCCTGTAACGATCTGAGACATAAGTTCTTACTGGCTTCCGAAAGCGATGTCATAGATATCTCAGACTGTCAGTTTCCAAAAGAATTAGAAGCCCTTCCCCTGCGGGGACATTTTTTTGATATGATTGGCATTCGCACACCCGATAATGTGGTATTTCTCGCTGACTGCATCAGCAGCCAAAGCACTTTAGAAAAATACCAGATTTCTTTTATTTACGATGTGGCTGAATATTTGAATACATTGGATAAAGTCGAAACGATGAACGCAAAAGTGTTTGTACCCGCCCATGCAGAAGCGACAGACAACGTCGAACAGTTGGCACAATTAAATCGCCAGAAAGTCTTTGACGTGGCGGATACCATACAGTCGATTTTAAAAACGCCGATGTGTTTTGAAAGGCTCCTAAAACAGATTTTCGATACATATGAATTGACCATGAATTTTGAACAGTATGTCCTGATTGGAAGCACCATACGTTCCTACCTGTCATGGCTAAAAGACAATGAAAAAATAAAAGCTGCTTTTCAGGATAACTTATTGTTGTGGAGTTGTTCTTAACTATAAAAATTTATGGCCCCTTTCAAAAAAGGCGCCATAATTTTTTTATCTTTCTTCTGTTTATTTTTCTATCACTTTTACGGCAGTTCCGTAAGCAACAACCTCTGCCGCTCCCTGCACCAGAGAAGAGGAACCGTAACGGATATTGATAATCGCATCTGCTCCCAATTCTTCCGCCTCGTCTACCATTCTCTTTGTCGCTATCTGTCTTGCTGTGTTGAGCATCTCTGTATATCCCTTAAGCTCTCCTCCAACCAGGTTTTTCATTCCTGCCATAAAATCTTTTCCAAAATTCTTCGTCTCTACGACAGTTCCCTTTACCAATCCCAATGCCTCAATCTCTGCTCCAGGGATATAATCAATATTTAGAAGCTTCATCCTCTTCTCCTCCTTCAATCTCCTTTATGCGTTCCTCTAACACATAAACAATTCCTACTACCAACAAAATCGGAACCAACAGACTAAGCACTATTACACCGAACGGTGCCATTGTCTCATACATCCCAAGCGCCAGCATTGCAATCTGTATCGCCACGATAAGAATGATGACTACTCCTGTTATGATAGCACCCGTCTTTTTTATTTTTCTCTGCTTTCTCTGTTTTTCATCTAATGTGTCCATTCAAATTCTCCTCTTCTGTGGCAACTTCACAAAACAATTCAGCAGACTAAAATAAGTACTGCTAAATTACTTTTATTATACTAAATTATTTCTTATTTGCAAAGAAATTTTTCTATCCAGTATTTGCAAAAATCTCATATGCTGAAGTCATAACCATTTTCACAGACAAAAAGACCTGTAAAACTACTGCTCTACAGGTCTTTTCATCGAATGCCGGCGGTGGGACTTGAACCCACACGTTGTTGCCAAC
>JAAVYC010000163.1 GCA_022790905.1 Lachnospiraceae bacterium
ACTAAAAGTCTGATACATGAAATTATAGAAAGAGGGCAACTTATCTATTGCCCTTCTTTACCATATCTTATCCTATATCTTTCACACGAGCCAAAAGTACACCATTTTCCACATCCATCAATATCGTATCTCCTGCCCGCACGCGATCTGCTAAAATTAATTTTGCCGCTTCTGTCTCCACTGTCTTTTGCAGATACCGTTTCATCGGTCTCGCACCGTAAATCGGATCAAATCCGTGTTCTATCACATACGCAGAAGCCGAAGGTGACAGTTCTACCCTTACCTCTCTGTCCGCTAAACGCCGATTCAAATCTTCCATCAAAAGATGAATGATATTACCGATATTATCTTTTGTCAGAGGTTTGAATAAAATAATTTCATCCAGACGATTTAAAAATTCTGGTCTAAAGCCCGTTCTTAACTCTGCCATCACCGCTTCTTCCGCTTCCTTTTGGATATTCCCCTCTGCATCGATTCCCTCTAAGAGATATGAAGAACCGATATTCGACGTCATAATTAAAATCGTATTTTTAAAATCTACGGTGCGTCCCTGAGAATCTGTAATTCGACCATCGTCTAATACTTGCAGCAGCACATTGAAGACATCTGGATGTGCTTTTTCTATTTCGTCAAACAAGATCACAGAATATGGTTTTCTGCGGACGGCCTCTGTCAACTGTCCGCCCTCCTCATATCCGACATATCCAGGAGGAGCTCCGATTAAGCGGGATACGGAATACTTTTCCATATATTCACTCATATCAATCCGGACCATATTGTTCTCATCGTCGAATAGGCTGACTGCCAAAGCCTTTGCCAGCTCGGTCTTTCCCACTCCGGTAGGACCTAAGAATAGGAACGAACCAATCGGTTTCGTTGGATCCTTGATCCCCGCTTTGGAACGAATGATCGCCTCTGTCACTTTTGTGACACCCTCATCCTGTCCGATCACGCGTTTGTGTAATTCCTCATCTAAATGAAGCGTCTTATTGCGTTCACTTTCTGTCAGCTTTGTCACCGGAATCCCCGTCCAGCGGGAGATAATTTTTGCAATTTCCTCCTCTGTCACACTCTCATGCACAAGGGAAAAATCTTCTTTTTTGGCTTTATTTTCTTCAATGGTCAGCTGTTCTTCCAATTGCGGCAGTCTTCCATACTGTAATTCCGCCGCCTTTTCCAGATCATAATTCTGTTTTGCCAGCGCAATTTCTTTTTTTAAAGATTCCAGTTCTTCCCGCAATTTCTGTACTTTTTCTACAGTCTTTTTTTCATTATCCCACTGCGCTTTCTTTCCCGCAAACTCTTCTTTTAGATCTGCAAGCTCTTTTTGCAATGCCGTGAGGCGATCCTGGCTCAGATGATCCTCTTCCTTTTTTAGAGCCGTTTCCTCAATTTCCAGCTGCATAATGCGGCGATTCAATTCATCCAGTTCTGTGGGCATGGAATCCAGCTCTGTTTTGATCAACGCACATGCCTCGTCGACCAAATCAATCGCTTTGTCCGGCAAGAAACGATCGGAAATGTAGCGATTAGAAAGCACAGCGGAACTTACCAACGCGGCATCGGTAATCTTAACGCCATGAAATACTTCATACCGCTCCTTAATTCCTCGTAAAATTGAAATCGTATCTTCTACGGTCGGCTCATCTACTAGTACCGGCTGAAAACGGCGTTCCAATGCCGGATCTTTCTCAATATATTCTCTATATTCGTCAAGAGTTGTAGCCCCGATACAGTGCAGTTCACCTCTGGCAAGCATCGGCTTTAACATGTTTCCGGCATCCATTGCTCCTTCCGTCTTTCCGGCTCCCACAATCGTGTGAAGTTCGTCAATAAAGAGAATAATCTGGCCGTCACTCTTTTTCACTTCCTCTAAGACTGCTTTCAGCCGCTCCTCAAATTCACCGCGGTATTTTGCTCCCGCCACAAGAGAAGCCATATCAAGCGCAAAGAGTTTCTTCTCCTTTAGCCCTTCCGGAACGTCCCCTTGCACAATTCTCTGGGCGAGTCCCTCCACAACCGCCGTCTTGCCGACTCCCGGTTCTCCGATCAAAACCGGATTATTTTTTGTTTTTCTGGAAAGGATACGAATTACATTGCGAATCTCATTATCTCTTCCGATGACCGGATCCAGCTTCTGATCCCTTGCTCTCTCTACCATATCATAACCGTATTTTTCAAGCGTATCGTAAGTCGCCTCCGGATTATCCGAAGTCACTCTCTGATTTCCGCGAACCGTGGACAGACTCTGTAAAAAACGTTCTCTGGTAATTCCATATTCTTTAAACAATTCTTTCATTGCCTGATTTGGATATTTTAACAGAGCCAAGAAGAGATGTTCCACGGAAACATACTCATCTCCCATTTGTTTCGCCTCATCCTCTGCATGAATCAGCACCTTATTCAGGTTCTGTCCAACATAAATTTGACCACCTGATACCTTGACTCTGGCCTCCAATTTTTTGATGGCATGATTCAAAAAATGTTCTTTTTGAATCTCCATTTTTTCAATTAACTTTAAAATCAAACCATCTTCCTGCTGCAGTAATGCCACGAAAAGATGTTCCTGCTCTAATTCTTGGTTGCCATATTCATAGGCAAGCTTTTCGCAGTCATTGATGGCTTCCACTGATTTTTGAGTAAATTTCTGTATGTTCATACTTCTATGCCCCTTTCTGTTTTAGAAGTGTGTATCTTTATATTTTTTATTCCTGTAAAAAGAGACTCTGTTTCATTTGATCTCTATACAGTATTTTGAACTTCTGACATTATTTATATCACGTTTTGTTAGCACTGTCAATAGATGAGTGCTAATATTTTCTGACAATTTTATGGTGGTAGTCTTAGAAAATGTCTATAGATTCTCTATTCTCTGTACTTACAACTAATTTTTCCATATAAAATCTTAAAATCCCGTTACCGAATTGCCGTAGAACAAAAAAGGGAGCCATAGAAATGATTCTATGGTCCCCATGTCAATATCATAACATATCTTTTAGATACTTTTTTAATAAATCTATAGATCCCCTGCTCTTAATTTTTAGCATAGCCTGTATCTATTGAATTTATAATCGTTTCATTAATTTTATATTTTTAGAACTTTTTCAATAAAACCTTATACTCCTTTACCAGTTTTCTCCAATTTTTTCTCGACGATGTCTGAAATCCCATTGTAAATCTAAAACCATCTGAGCTTACAATACTTATCTTCAGCTTCTGCCCTAACATTG
>JAAVYC010000164.1 GCA_022790905.1 Lachnospiraceae bacterium
GAAACTTAGAATAAGCCATGAAAATCCTGATATCAAACAAGTTTATGAAGAGTTTTACGGAAAACCTTTGAGCGAATTAGCGGAGAAGATGTTACATACTTCTTATGAGAATAAGAGCGCTACTATAAAGAAAATTTAATAGAGAGTGAGAGAAGGGACATTTCATCTTTTACCAGGTGGATGTCTCTTTTATTTCATAAAATAGAAATTCTCTGGGCAGGAACACTTTTCTTGCCAATCTCGTCATGTGTGTTGAATTGAATGATGAGATTGACTATAATTGAGACGTATGGAATAGCAAAAGATATGGTGGAAAAAAGACTGTTTGCACAGGTGTGGCAGAGGAAGAAACAGTAGATATATTCTGCCTGATGAACAGTGAGAGGAAGGAATAAATGATTACAGGAGAATTAAAAAATAAAATTGACGGATTGTGGGATATTTTTGCGGCGGGAGGACTGGTAAATCCATTAGAAGTAATAGAACAGATCACTTATATGATGTTTATTCGAGATCTCGATGATTTGGATAATAAAAAAGCAAAGGAATGCGCGATGTTAGGACTCCCATTTACGAGTCTCTTTACAGAAGAAATTAAAATAGGGGAGAGAGTGGTTGACGGAACACAATTAAAATGGTCCGTTTTTCATGATTTTCCGGCAGATAAAATGTACCATGTTATGCAGGAATGGGTCTTTCCCTTTATCAAGACATTACATAGCGATAAAGACAGTGCCTATTCAAAATATATGGACGATGCAATCTTTAAATTGCCGACACCACTTCTGCTGTCTAAGGTTGTGGATTCCCTGGATGAAATCTATGAATTGATGAATGAGACACAATCGGCAGATGTGAAAGGAGATGTATATGAATATCTTCTTTCTAAAATTGCGCAGTCTGGAAGAAACGGACAGTTCAGGACTCCAAGGCACATTATAAAAATGATGGTTGAGATAATGGCTCCTTTGGCAGAGGAGACAATATGTGATCCGGCATGTGGAACGTCAGGTTTCTTAGTTGCTTCCGGGGAATATTTAAAAGAGAATCGAAAGGAAGAGATTTTTTTTGACAAACAGAAAAAGGAACACTATATGAATCATATGTTCCATGGTTATGATATGGATAGGACTATGCTTCGCATTGGCGCTATGAATATGATGACACATGGGATTGAAAATCCATTTATTGAGTACAGAGATAGCTTGTCAGACCAGAATCCGGATAGGGAAAAATACTCGCTGGTGTTAGCAAATCCGCCGTTTAAGGGAAGTCTTGACGCGGAATCAGTATCGGGAGACTTACTGAAAGTGTGTAAGACAAAGAAGACAGAGTTATTGTTCTTAGCACTATTTTTGCGCATTTTGAAAATTGGCGGACGCTGTGCGTGTATTGTTCCAGATGGAGTATTATTTGGTTCCTCAACAGCGCATAAAGCAATTAGAAAAGAAATCGTAGAAAATCAGAAACTGGAGGCAGTGATTTCTATGCCTTCCGGTGTCTTTAAACCATATGCGGGAGTCTCTACGGCGATCTTAATTTTTACAAAGACAGAACATGGTGGAACAGACCAGGTATGGTTTTATGATATGACAGCAGACGGATTGAGTCTGGATGATAAAAGAACACCGGTTGAGGATAATGATATTCCGGATATTATTGAACGATTTCAGAATCTTGAAAAAGAGAGCGACAGAAAACGTACAGAAAAATCTTTTATGGTTCCAAAGAGTGAGATTGCAGATAACGCATATGACCTGAGTATTAACAAGTATAAAGAAGTGGAATATGTGCCGGTTGAATATCCTCCAACATCGGAGATTATGGCCAAGATCCGTGAGATTGAGATGGAGATTGGGAAAGAGATGGAGGAGTTGGAGCGGTTGCTGGAGTTGTAAAATGGAGCTGGATATCATGTTGATGTCTTAAAGATATGAAATGTTGATGTATGAAACGGAAAGGGACTCGACGGGTTCGGGTTTGTGGGGATGATAGATGGAGAAAATAAGAATAGGAGATGTTTGCGAGATTTTAAATGGTTATGCATTTAAAAGCGAAAATTATGTAGGTGATGGAATACGTATTATTAGAATAGCAAATGTGCAAAAAGGGTTTATTGAAGATAATACGCCGGCATTTTATCCGTTAGATTCCGAAGGTTTAGATAAATATATGCTTGAAGAAGGAGATCTGCTTATGTCTCTAACAGGAAATGTAGGGAGAGTTGCATTGTTAGAAAAAGAATTTTTGCCGGCAGTGCTGAATCAACGAGTGGCCTGTCTACGATTAATTTCTGATAAGATTTCTAAGGGGTATCTGTTTCATATTTTGAATAGTGAGTATTTTGAGAGGCAATGTGTTCAGTCATCGAAAGGAGTAGCCCAAAAGAATATGAGTACAGAGTGGCTTAAAAACTATAAAATACCTTTGTACTCAAGAAAAGAGCAAGAAAAAATTGTTGAAATATTGGATAATATGCGAAACGTTATAGGTAATAGAGTGGGTGAGATACAATTATTGGACAATTTTATCAGAGCCCGATTTGTCGAGATGTTTGGGGATCCAGTAAGTAACTCATGTCATTTGCCAGAAGCAACGCTACCAGAACTTGGAGAATTTGGAAGAGGAGTCTCAAAACATAGACCAAGAAATGCTCCTGAATTATTAGGCGGTTCATATCCCTTAATTCAAACAGGGGAAGTTACATCAGCAAATCTTTACATAACATCATACGCGAATACATATTCGGAGATGGGATTTCGGCAAAGCAAGATGTGGAATAAAGGAACATTATGCATTACTATTGCAGCAAATATTGCAAAAACGGCAATACTTGGATTTGATGCATGTTTCCCCGACAGTGTTGTGGGGTTTAATGCGAATGAAAGAGCCAATAATATTTATATCCATTATTGGTTTTCTTTTTTCCAAACTATTTTAGAAGCGCAAGCACCGGAATCAGCTCAAAAGAATATAAATTTGAAAATATTAAGTGAACTTAAATTGATTGTTCCATCTGTAGACAAACAAAATGAGTTCGCCACTTTCGTCCGTCAAGTCGACAAATTGAAACTTGCAATACAGAAAGCACTTGACGAAACACAACTATTATTTGATAGTTTAATGCAACAATATTTCAGATGAAATAGTGGTCAAGCGTGCAAATGAGGCAATAAGGATTGAATTAGAGAAGAATAAGGCATTAGGTATTCCAATAGTTACATATGATAGAGAAAGCTAAATTATATATCAAGAAAATGAAGATGGAACCCGGACAGAAGTAGGAAGAAGATTGAGAAAGGGGCGTTATAGTGAACAAATTTCAAA
>JAAVYC010000165.1 GCA_022790905.1 Lachnospiraceae bacterium
ACAGACAGACAGACAGACAGACAGACAGACAGACAGACAGACAGACAGACAGACAGACAGACAGACAGACAGACAGACAGACAGACAGACAGACAGACAGACAGGATAAATCTATCTAGAAATAATTTTATAATACAGAGAAAGATTCAAAAGACTTGTTTTTTACTATGTGCAGGAGATAGGTCTTTTTATTGTGTTCAAAATGCTTGCTCCTTTTATCTGCGCGGAGGATAGGAAATATTTTCCAATATAAGCGTATGACGAAGTCAAAAGAAAGGAGAACGAAGATGAGAAATAAGAGATGGTGGAACTGTCTGATGGCGGTTGTAATGAGTACGGCGTTGTTGATTCCTGCTCCGATCGTAAGCGCAGAGGAAAGTACCTCAGAGAAATTGGAACGTGAAATCGTACAGGAGATGGAACGTGAGGAGAAAGCGCAAGAGGAAAATAAAAAGCTCCAAAAAGCAGAAGAGGCAAAGGGTGCAGGTGCATCAGAGGGAGATTATACATATGAAGAATTGGCTGATGGAACTTTGGAAATAACGAAATATACTGGAAGCGGAGGAAGAGTAGAGATTCCTGCTCAGATTGGCGGAAAAAGGGTAACGAGTATTGGAAGAGCTGCATTTCAGCTTTGTGAGAGTCTTACAAGCGTTGTCATTCCGGAGGGAGTAACGAGGCTTGAGGATAGCGCGTTTGGTATTTGCGAAAATCTTACAGAGGTTGTGATACCGGGGAGCCTGACGACGATCGAGGATGGCGTGTTTTATCAGGATAGTTCTCTTGCGAGCGCTGCTATTCCAGAGGGAGTAACGAGTATCGGCACACAGGCATTCTATGATTGCGCTCTTACAAAAGTTGTGATACCGGAGAGTGTAACGAATATCGAAAGCGGAGCGTTTGAAAGCTGTCTTTTTACAGAGATCAATGTTCCAAAGAATGTAGAGTATATCGGGGAGAGTGCATTTGCAAATGGAAATCTGACAAGTATTAAAGTGAATACTGGAAATCAAACGTATGACAGTAGGGAAAATTGTAATGCAATTATTGAGACGAGAAGTAATATCCTTATAGAAGGATGTGCAAATACTCACATTCCAGAGGGGATAACGAGTATCGGGGATGAGGCATTTAATGGCTGCCGGAATCTTACAAGCATTCATATTCCAGAAAGTGTAACGAGTATCGGGGGTAGTGCATTTTATGGCTGCAAAAGCCTTACAGGCATTGATATTCCGGAAAGCGTAACGAGTATTGGATATTATGCGTTTGCAAATTGTGGCCTTACAAAGATCGTGATGCCAAAAAGTGTAACGAGTATCGCAGATGGTATATTTCAAGGGAGCAGCGAGCTTAAAGAGATCGTTATACCAGAGGAAGTAACGAGTATCGGAGAAGGCGCATTTTATGGCTGCAAAGGTCTTACAAAGATCAATATTCCAAAGAATATAACGAATATTGAGAAGGATCTATTTCGTCATTGCGCAAGTCTTACAGAACTTAAAATACCAGAGAATGTAACAAATATTGGAAACTATGCGTTTGCATACTGTGGTTTTACAAACATCGATCTTCCAAAAAGTGTAACGAGCATTGGGATTGGGGCATTTTCATCCTGCAAAAGCCTTACAAGTATTGAGTTTCCGGAAAATGTAACGAGTATCAAGGGTAATACATTTATGAATTGCGATAGTCTTACAAAGATCGTGATTCCAAAGAGTGTAACGAGCATTGCTGATAATATGTTTTATTCCGCTTATGGTAAAAAAAATTTGGTTATTTACTGTTATAAAGATTCCGTAGCGCATAAGTGGGCTGTGGATAATAATTATGTATACAGGTTTTTAGATGGACAGGGCCAGCCGACGCCTCCGGATTCAGGACATAGTCACACTTATAAGACAACGGTTGTCAAAGCGACGGTAAGTAAAAATGGAAGTATCACTAAAATGTGCAGCGTCTGTGGAGATACGATAAAAAGTACAATCTATTATCCAAAAACAATCGGGCTTTCCAAGACAAAATATATCTATAATGGCAAGGGTCAAAAACCGTCTGTAAAAGTAAAGGACAGCCAAGGAAAAACAGTTGCGTCGTCTAATTATACAGTATCCTATCAAAAGGGAAGAAAAAATGTCGGAATCTATACGGTAACCGTTAAATTCAAGAATAATTACAGCGGAAGCGTAAAAAAGACATTTACTATCCAACCGAAAGCAACGAAATTGTCTTCCATAAGCGCAAGGTCCAAAGGCTTTATCGCGAAATGGAAAAAACAGAGTAGCCAAACGACCGGGTATGAGATTCAATATTCTATAAATGGAAAATTTAAAAGGAATAATGCGATCAAAAATGTGAAGAAAAATAAAACGGTATCTCAAAAAATTTCAAAGCTGAAAGCAAATAAGAAATATTATGTGAGAATTCGCACATATAAGACAGTAAAAATAAATGGGAAATCAAAAAAGATTTATTCAGATTGGTCGAAATCTAAGAGTGTGAGAACAAAGAGATAGAAAAAAGTAAATTACGAATGTTATAAAAAAGAATGCCGAATGACTGTAGATCTCCGAGAGGAATAGGAGAGTACAAACATGAGGCGTTCTTTTTTTGTGGAAAAAATAAGGAGAGATGATAAAAAAGTGATAGGCATGTCGGTAAAATATCATATATCGGGTTAGCCAAATCCTATCTTGCAATATATCTAAAATTTGATATGATAATAACTAGAGTTTATAGAGAAAAGAGGTAACATCATGATATATGACAATGTTTTAGGAGCAATCGGGCACACGCCTATGGTGCGCCTAAATCGCATGAATCGACCGGGAAACGCGCAGGTACTGGTGAAATTCGAGGGGATGAATGTGGGAGGGTCTATCAAGACGAGAACGGCCTACAATATGATTCTGGATGCCGAAAAAAAGGGACTTTTACATAAAGATTCTATTATCGTAGAACCTACTAGCGGAAATCAGGGAATAGGACTGGCATTGATTGGAGCTGTACGTGGTTACAAGACAATCATTATTATGCCGGATTCTGTCAGCGAAGAGCGCAGAAAGCTGGTGCGTCACTATGGAGCGGAAGTCAAGCTGATCCACGATGCGGGAAATATTGGAGAGTGTATCGATGCCTGTCTTCAGACGGCTCTGCGTATGCGGGAAGAAGATCCGAATGTATTTGTACCGCAGCAGTTTGAAAATCAGGCGAATCCCATGGTGCACAGGCATCATACCGGGATTGAGATTCTAGAGCAGGTTGCAGGGCCGATTCACGGTTTTTGTTCGGGAATTGGTACAGGGGGAACGATTACTGGGATCGGTGAAGTTTTAAAAGCGCAGAATCCGGAACTTGAGATCTGGGCTGTGGAACCGGAACATGCGGCAATTCTTGCCGGTGGCACAATTGGAACGCATTTACAGATGGGAATCGGAGATGGATTGATCCCAGAGATTTTAAATCAAAAGATCTATGACGACATTTATATTGTGACCGATGAGGAAGCGATTCAGACGGCAAAAAATCTGGCGAGAATGGAAGGAATCATGTGTGGGATATCGAGCGGAACGAATGTAGCCGCCGCTTTAAAGCTGGCAGAAAAACTGGGGGAGGATAAGACTGTGGTGACCATTTTACCGGATACAGCGGAGCGATATTTTTCGACGCCGTTATTTGAGAATGAATAGAGAACAGTTATAATGCGCATAGATACGAAGCATAATGATAGAAATGACAAAGAGGGAGGAGACGCAGAAGCGATGCAAGCGGCAGAGTGGAAAAAGGATTACGAGGAATTTATCAAAGTTACAAAAGAGTTCTATGCTGGAAATGTGGATATGAAAGCGTATAAGGGGTTTTCCGGCGGGTTTGGCAGCTATGCCCAAAGAGGTGGAAAAGTAAGTATGTTAAGGCTCCGTATGCCGGGAGGAAGAGTTGATAAAGAAAAACTAAAATTTACGGCGGATTGTATTTTAAAATATGAGATTGATAAGATTCATTTTACGACTTGTCAGACGATCCAGCTGCACAACTTAGAAGAACAAACCGTCTGCGAATTGGCGGTATCAGCATTAGATGCGGGAATTATTACGAGAGGCGGTGGCGGAGATTTTCCGAGAAATGTCATGATGTCTCCGCTTAGCGGAGTGGAAAAAGAGGAATATTTTGATGTCAGTCCTTTTGTGGAGCAGACTTCCGAATATTTGCTTGGCAGAATGAAATATATTAAGCTCCCAAGAAAATTAAAAGTTGGATTTTCTAATTCACCGAAAAATCTTCCGCACGCGACATTCCGTGATTTGGGATTTGCAGCGAGAAAAGACGGCAAATTCGACATATATAGCGCTGGAGGATTAGGAAATAATCCGAAAATGGGAGTCTTGGTAGCGCAGGCAGTAGAAGGGGAAAAGATTCTCTATCATGTCGAAGCGATGATACAATTATTTTTGACTTATGGTAATTACGAAAATCGCGCAAAAGCCAGAACGAGATACATGCAAGATGTATTGCAGGATCGCTATGTAGAAGAGTATCAAAAGAAATTAGAAGCGGTCTCCCAATCGAAAGAAAATTTGGATATCGTGGTAGAAAAAAATGAGATTACAAAATCGGGGAGCGGGACAAAACCCGAGAGTGTCCGTGTCATTGCACAGAAACAGCCAGGATTGTATGCTGTAGCCTACCATCCGATCGGAGGCTGTCCAATGCCGGAAACATTCGTAGAGCTCTGTGAGGCGATACAGAAAATGGAGCAAGTAGAATTGAGGCTTGCGCCGGATGAGGGAGCATATATTATTAATTGTACGGCAGAAGAGGCAGAGCAAATGTTGGAGCTCACAAAAGATAGTGCTAGAAATCCATTTGAGACATCAGTGGCATGTATTGGAGCGTCTATTTGTCAGATTGGTGTCCGGGATTCCCAGAAATTGTTGTCTGATTTGATAGAGGCGTCGAGAAAATGGAACTTTGCCGAGGGTGTGTTGCCACAAATTCACATATCCGGCTGTCCTTCTTCTTGCGGAACACATCAGATTGGAAGTATTGGATTCCGAGGAGGAATGAAAAAAGTAGGTGGAAAACCACAGTCCGCTTTTCTTCTTTTTGTCAATGGAAATGATACGGAAGGAGAAGAGAGATTCGGAGAGCAATTGGGAGCGATATTAGAGGAGGAGATTCCAAAATTTTTAAAAGAGATCGGAGAAAAAGTGACGGAAAGCGGCAAGATATTTTTGGATTGGTATAAAGAACATGATGAGATCTTTAAAGAAATTGCCAAGAAATATACAGAGTGAAATATCATAAATAAAATGGGGTGTTCATTTAGGAACATCCCATTTTTAGCTTCGCGTATCGCTATGAATTTTTCTTTCGCTTTAGATTTTTTTGTGCCGTCGAGAGCATCAGTTTAATACGATTTAACTGATTGACCTCGGAAGCTCCCGGGTCATAATCGATGGCCACGATGTTGGCTTCCGGATGCTGATGGCGCAATTTTTTTATGACGCCTTTTCCAACAATATGATTTGGCAGGCAGGCAAAAGGCTGCGTGCAGACAATATTTGGTGCGCCGGTATGGATTAATTCTAACATCTCTCCGGTGAGGAACCAGCCTTCCCCAGTCTGATTTCCCTCGGAAACGATCGGGGCGGCATAGCGTGCAAGCGTTCTGATATCGGTTGGCGGGGTAAAACGCTGGCTCTTTTTGAATTCATCGACAGCCGCAGAGCGCAGCCATTCTAGTGCCTTAATGCCCAGGTTACATTTTGCAGCCGTGGATTTACTCATGCCGAGCTTTTCAGCTCGGAAATTGGCATTGTAGAAGCAATAGAGTAGAAAGTCCATTAAATCAGGGACAACGGCCTCAGCGCCCTCAGATTCCAGCAATTCGACCAAATAATTATTGGCGGCAGGAGCAAATTTCACCAAAATCTCTCCGACAACGCCAACCCGCGGTTTTTGAATATCCAGGATTGGCAGGGTATCGAAATCTCGGATAATTTCACGGCACATGCGCTTATAAGTGCGATGCGACAGTCGCTTGTTCCCGGAGAGAAAAGCAATACATTTCTTTTTCCACCTCTCGTG
>JAAVYC010000008.1 GCA_022790905.1 Lachnospiraceae bacterium
CATTTGATTGTTAGATAAAATCCTTTGCAAATATCTAGCCCCCTCTTTTGCAACACTTTTTTTGATCGCAAGCGCATCATTTTTTTCTTCTGCTATTGGCACTACATATATTTTTTTTATTGGATATTTTTCTAAAAGTTCTTTTTGTAACTCCATGCACTCCAGATAAGGTTCTTTTATTTTTAATTCCATAATACCGCATTGATTCGCTTGTTTTAAAATCCTGGATACTGTAGACTTTGAGATACTCAGTTCATTTGCAATTTCCAACATATTTAAACTCGACATATGATATAACTCTACCACTTCATTCATCAGACAGATGGACTGACTGTAAACTTCTTTTTCCATAATCCTCTCCTCTTGGTGACTCGTATATCTTCTACTATTGTCCAAAATAACTGCCATAAAACGAAATTCTCGTTTTATGGCAGTTATATGTAAATTCAAATGACAGTATATTTATTTTTCAAAATTTTTAAGAGTATGAATTAGCCTTTCAAGTCAAAGATTCCGGTCTTGCCTTCTTCATAGATTCCCCATAAATCAAGAGCCATACCTAATTCTTTGTATTCTTTTCCTGCTTCTCTTAAAGTCTTTCCTGCTAATACAGCGTCGATACCCTGACGGAATGCTTTTGCTCCAGCTGCCGGTCCCATTGGATGTCCATGGATTGCTCCACCTGCTGCGATCATAACGTCGTTACCGAATTTCTTAATTACGTCTTCAATGTGTCCCTGTGTTGTTCCACCGCCTGGCATTGGGAAGATTGGTTTTACATCGCCCAATGGAGAAAGCATCTTATAACCAGCGCTGATGAAGGAATCCATCATCATTGGGAATTTGCCGTATGGTGACAATGCGATAACCATATCAAGTCCTGCAAGTCTTGGAAGTGTAGCGCCGATTAAGTTCAAGCTCAAACCAGACCATGGAGACTCGTATACAGTACCTGTATAATCGGAATGTGCAAGGATCGGCACATTGATATCAGGATCCTCAGCCAACATTCTAGCTGCGTCGAGGCCAATTGTATTGTAGTTAACCATCAGACAGTTTCCGCCGTTCTCAAGAACCATCATAGCGTTCTCTTTTAATTTCTCTGTTCTGTCTGTAATATTGAAAGCATATAAGGTCTTCTCGCCTTTTTCTTCGTCAGCTTTCTGAATTGCAGGCATAACGGCTTTTACACGGTCTTTCAATGGGCAGTGAGGAGGATTCGATACAAGCTCATCATCTTTGATGATATCAACGCCGCCTCTTGCAGCTTCATAAGCTAACTCTGCTGTCTTCTGAGGATCCAATCCTGTACATGGTTTAATCATGTTGTTCAACAATGGTCTCTCTGGTACACCTAAGATGTCACGGATACCCTGTACACCAAATTTTGGTCCCTTGAACTCTTTTAAGAATGATTTCGGGAACTCTAAATCTAATAATTTTACTTCTCCTGAACTGGAGATATTACCGATAACGGAACTTAACATCATAGCAAAAGATGGTCCGAAGTTTGTTGCCGGGAAAGCGATTCTAACGATGAAATGTCTCTTCGTTACATCTGCCGGAATATCCATCTGATAAGAAGGTGTTTCATAAACACCAACTACACGTCCGATGCTTCTCTCTCTTACTTCCTGAGTCTCTCCAGGAACCTTTAACCATGTTCCACAAGTCTGCTCAATTGCTAATGCCACTGCAAATTTCAAACTATTTGTCGTTGCCTTTGTTGCACAATAATAAGTTGCAATCACAAAACGATCATCTTCTAATGCTTCTGGATACTGCACTGTAATTGGATCAATATACATAATTTTTACCTCCCAAAAATGTTTTTCTTAATCTTTAAATTTTTATCCTTAAGGATTTCGCGAACCTTATAATCTTAGTATATATATTTTCTTTAAAAAGAAAATATAGAAAAATATTTCAATACTAGAAATATTTTTAGGCTGTCTCGTTCTCGTTCATCTGGCGCAATTTCATCAGTTCCTGCGCCAAATGATAGTCCATGACAAGAACATCCACTAATCCGCCCTTTAAAATGGTATCGACTGATAACGCCTTTTTCCTTCCGGATGCAACAACGATTTTACACGGTATCTTTTTATAAGTCTCCAGACTGATGGCAAGTGTTCGATCTCTCAAAGAAGTATCACACTCTTGTCCATCTTTTTTGAGAAAGCGCAGTAAAATATCGCTGTATACCCCTTCTTTTTTTAATACTTCCATCTCTTCCTGATTCAGATAGTTCAGAGTTGCCAAAGGAGAGTCAAAATCGGGATACAGAGAACCCACCCCACTGACAGACATGTCTATTTGTTCGAATAAATCAAATATCTCCTGGCAATTCTTCTGCTCTTTAATTCGCTCTACCTCTCCTACGGAAGTATATAGTCCAGGCGCCACGATCGAAACATTGCGCCCTCCAAATGCCATAGCGGCACGGCGTACCAGTGTTTTCGCATCTAATTTAGGGTTACAGCCTGCGATATCCCCGTGCATCGTTACAATGCCCGCATTCACTTTTCTACAAGGATTTAGATACTGTATCAGATGATACATCGTTCCTCCCCATCCCAATCCCACGGTATCCCCGTCTTTGATCATTCTCTGCAGATACCTAGCACCTTCCAAAGCAACCTGCTTTTTGATGCTTTCTTCATTTTCTTTTGTCTCGTCTTCCGTTATGGGTACCACGATTACACTTTTTAATCCGCATGATTCCTGCAACTCTTCTTGAATCTGATAACAGGTCAGATAAGGCTCCGTCATCTTGAACTCAATAATTCCTTCTTTTTTTGCTCTCTTTAGCAATCTTGATATCGTGGGAGAGGATAGCCCTAAGTTCTCCGATATCTCGGCTCTTGTTCGTTCTTCCACGTAGTATTGATAAGCCGCCTGACTCACAATACAAGTAGACTGATTATAGACTTCGCTTCGCATTTTCCTCATCTTCCCTTCCAAGCACATCTCAATAATGCCACAGTTTTTATGTCGTTTGTTCCTGACTACGTCTAATTATACAATAGTTTTATTGTAGCTTTGGTTCGAAAATATGTCAACTCTGCCGCTCAAGCGGCATGTGGTCTTCGTTGGAACCGCATACTTTTTCATGGATTTTCATACACTGATAGAAACTATAATCCCAGGAGTAATTATGTGCAGTATATCAGGTTTTTTTCATCCTTTTGCGGACTACACTTCCAATAAAGAGGAATACCAGCAGATTTTAGAACACATGACAACAACTCTTTATCACAGAGGTCCCGATGAATCCGGCCATTTTCTTTCCAAAAGATGTGGCCTTGCCCATACAAGACTCTCTATTATCGATTTAAAAACCGGCTCTCAACCGATGGAACACCAAGTGGACGGTTTTTCTTATCAGATTGCCTATAACGGCGAAATTTATAACCTTCCTGTCATAAAAAAAGACTTATTGCGCCTCGGCTATACGTTTCGCACCACTTCCGACACGGAAGTCCTGCTTCTTTGTTTTTTAGAATATGGACCAGATTTTGTGCGGCGTATCGACGGCATTTTTTCCTTCGCCATCTATGATTCCAGGCATGAGACTATTTATTTATTCCGTGACCCGTTTGGTATCAAACCACTCTTTTATACTTTTTTGGAGAATACTTTAATCTTTTCTTCCGAGTTAAAAGGCCTCTTTTGCTATCCTGGCATCACGGCAAA
>JAAVYC010000166.1 GCA_022790905.1 Lachnospiraceae bacterium
AATTTTTCCCAATATAAAATGATCCCGGCTGCTATGTTTGGCAGCCGGGATGTCATAAGGAAAGACTGTCGTATAGAAATTAGAAAAATAGATTTGAATTGATAGAAGTGAATTTTGTTTGAAGTACCAGATAAAGCTAAGATATCAGCTCTCTCCCCATTGCGTATATATTGTATCATATTCATCGCTTATGCACAAGATAGTGATTGTCAGATAATAATTTTAGTGCACTTTGTAGAGATTCTTTTTCATAGAATTCAATTTGCAAGACACCGTCTTCGAATTCTCGATTGTGAAGAATACCAATATTTTTGATACTGATATTGTGGCTTGCCATGATCGTTGCAAGTGTTGCAATCGCACCTGCCTCATCAATCAAATCGCAGTATACAATATGGGATTCTGCATAAAGACCAGAAGTGGTACTTGTCATAGAATCCCGATAATCTTTGGCCTCTTCAAAAAATGTAGAAATTTTTCCAGAAGCTTTATTTTGAATATCAAGACGAATTTTTTGTAAAGAGGACAGATAAGAATCGATGACTCTTAAAATTTGTTCTTGATTGGATAGACAAATATTTTGCCACATGATTGGAGAAGAGGAAGCGATTCTTGTGATATCTTTGAATCCTCCGGCAGCAATTGTGCGCATTGTTTCATGTTTGTCATCTAAATCTGATATAAGATTGACGAGGCTTGCGGCAATAATATGCGGAAGATGACTGATTGCCGCTGTTGCATAATCGTGTGTTTCATAGTCCAGAATCATTGGGATGGCCCCTAAAGATTTTATCAGATTTAGAAATTTTTGTATTTTTGAATTTGATATTTGAAAAGCCGGTGTAAGGATATAGTAAGCATTTTCCAAAAGATGATCGGTGGCGTTTGAAAATCCGGTTTTTTCAGAACCGCACATCGGATGTCCTCCGATAAAATTTTTTTCCATATCCAAGTGGATTACAGCTTTGTGAATATCTGTTTTTACACTTCCAACGTCAGTAATAATACAGGAAGGCTGGATAATGGTTTTTAACTGCTCTAAATAAGTTAGATTCTGCTGTACGGGAGTGCATAAAAAGATGCAATCACAGTCGGCAAAAGCTGTGAGAGGCAACAAATCGGAATTGGAAATGATGCGTGATTCGTATGCCTCGATAATGGTTTCTTTATGTCTTGCAGTGGCGATCAAAGTTGTGCTAGGAGCCTTTTTTTTGATTGTTTTAGCGATGGACCCTCCGATCAGTCCAAGACCAATAAAACCGATTTTTTGCATGGACATTAGATACTCCTTCCAGATAATTTAATATATGGCAGCAAACGCTTCATAACAGAATCAAATTGTTCAAATCCTAAAGATTGTGGTCCGTCAGAAAGAGCGTGTTCTGGATCATTGTGTACTTCGATCATCAGTCCGTCAGCGCCGCAGGCGATTGCCGCTTTTGCAAGAGGTTCCACATATTTGCGTACGCCGGTGGCATGGCTTGGGTCCACAATGACGGGAAGATGTGTTTTTTCTTTTAATACGCACACAGCGCTCAAATCTAAAGTGTTGCGTGTTGTCGTCTCAAAAGTACGGATTCCGCGCTCGCAGAGTGCAACATTGGGATTGCCCGCTGCCATAATGTATTCTGCAGCATTGAGCCATTCGTCGATTGTGGCGGCTAGTCCCCGTTTTAATAGGACGGGCATGCCAGTGCGTCCTGCTTCTTTTAAAAGTTCAAAATTCTGCATATTTCTCGCACCGATCTGAAGCATAGAGACGTAGTGTTCTGCAGATTCTACAGCGTGCGCGCTTGTCACTTCACAGATGGTAGCGAGTCCAGTTTCTTTTGCAGCGGTTTGCATGTATTTTAGACCTTCTACTTCTAATCCTTGAAAAGAATATGGAGATGTGCGTGGTTTATAAGCTCCGCCTCTTAAAATAGTCGCACCAGATTTTTTCACGGAACGGGCAATTGTCAGAAGCTGTTCCTCTGTTTCTACGGCACAGGGGCCAGATATAATCGTCATATTTTTTGGACCGATTTCGGTGTTACTGACAGAAAAAGACATTGGTTCCGGATGAAATTTTCGATTAGACAATTTATAACTCTCCGTAATCGGAACAATTTTTTCCACCATTGGATGGTTGCTGATGGCGTTGGCATCTAATTTGGATTTGTCGCCGACAACACCGATGATAAATACTTCTTCGCCTTGGGAGAGATGGGTTTTTAATCCGTTTTTTTCAATTTGAGATACAATCTTTTTGACAGCAGATTCATCTGCTTTATCTTTCATAACAATAATCATAATAGTTCCTCTTTTCGGATAAAATTAATAGGTATTGCACGAATCAATGGCATTGATTTGTGGTTGCTGTTGATTCAGATGCTAAACTGTATACTATCATACTATGAAAAAACCGAAAATGCAACACTTTAAAGTGACGAAGTAAAAAGGAGAGAGAAACAGATAAAATAAATTGTGAAAAATGAATAAAACCCTTGAGAATAATCAGAATATTTTGTACAATACTGTTATGGGTAACGAAATGTTACCACGAACCAACTTAAGGGAGGATTTTATATGAACGTTTATACGACTGACAAGATACGAAATGTGGTTCTTTTAGGACATGGGGGAGCCGGAAAAACAACTTTAGTAGAGGCAATGGCTTATTTGTCTGGTATCACAACACGTATGGGAAAGATTAGTGATGGAAACACAATCAGTGATTATGATAAAGAAGAGACAAAGCGTTCCTTTTCGATCAACACATCTGTTGTGCCAATTCAATGGGAAGGTACAAAGATCAATATTTTAGATACGCCTGGATATTTTGATTTTATAGGTGAAGTGGAGGAAGCTGCGAGTGTGGCGGACGCTGCAATCATCGTTGTCTCAGGCAAAAATGGAGTTGAGATTGGAACGAAAAAGGCATGGGAAACCTGTGAAAAATACAAACTTCCGAGAATGGTATTTGTGACGGATATGGACATTGATAACGCCAGTTATCGACAGGTGGTGGAGGATTTACAGGAGTTATATGGAAAGAAAATCGCACCATTCCATTTGCCGGTTCGTGAGAATGAGGAATTTATAGGTTATGTCAATGTTTTACAGCAAAGAGCAAAACGTTGGAAAGATAACGGTGAAGTAGAGAAAATGGATGTTCCGGATTATTCAAAAGAGCATCTAGAGACTTACCGAGAAGAGCTGATGGAAGCAGTAGCGGAGACCAGTGAAGAATTGATGGACCGCTATTTTAGTGGAGAAGAGTTCTCGGAAGAGGAGATTCGTGAGGCGCTTCATGCAAATGTAGCAGATGGAAATATCGTTCCGGTGTTAATGGGTTCGAATATATTGGCACGCGGAATGTATACATTGATGGTAGATATCGTAAAATATTTCCCGAGTCCTCAAAAACGTGAATGTACAGGAACCAATGTCAAAACAGATGAGATATATGAGGCAAATTATGATGCTTCCAAAGAAAAATCAGCATATGTGTTTAAGACAATTGTGGATCCATTTATCGGAAAATATTCATTGATTAAAGTGAATTCCGGTATTTTAAAGACAGATGATGTGCTATTTAATGCGGATAAAGATACAGAAGAAAAAATTGGAAAACTTTATGTTTTGAGAGGAAATAAACCAGAAGAAGTTTCCGAACTTCATGCAGGAGATATTGGAGCTCTCGCAAAACTTTCAAAAGTTACGACAAACGATACATTATCTACAAAAGCGAATCCGATTCAGTATATTCGGACCGAAATATCCATACCATATACTTGCATGAGATACACAGCAAAGAATAAAGGAGATGAAGATAAAATCTCACAGACTTTGCAAAAACTGATGCAAGAAGATCTGACGCTTAAAAATGTCAATGACAGTGAAAACGGACAGACACTTCTCTATGGCATTGGAGATATGCATTTGGAAGTAGTTGCAAGCAAACTTCTGGAAAAATATAAGGTTGAGATTGAACTGACAAGACCAAAAGTTGCTTTCCGTGAGACGATCCGTAAAAAATCAGATGTGGAATCGAAGTATAAGAAACAGTCTGGAGGACATGGTCAGTATGGTCATGTCAAAATGACATTTGAGCCGTCAGGAGATTTAGAAAAACCATATGAGTTTGAACAGATTGTTGTGGGCGGAGCAGTTCCGAAAAATTATTTTCCAGCAGTGGAAAAGGGACTTGCAGATGCAGTATTAAAAGGTCCTATGGCAGCCTATCCGGTAGTCGGGGTCAAAGCCGTATTATATGATGGTTCCTATCACCCAGTGGACTCATCTGAGATGGCATTTAAAACAGCAGCCATTCAGGCATTTAAAAAAGGATTTATGGAGGCATCTCCTGTCCTTTTAGAGCCTATTTCTTCTATGAGAGTCGTTGTACCGGACAAATACACCGGAGACGTTATGGGAGATTTGAATAAACGTCGTGGAAGAGTTCTTGGAATGAATCCGATTGAAGGGGGAAAACAGGAAATCCTTGCAGACGTGCCTACTATGGAGCTTTATGGCTATATGACAGATTTGAGGGCCACTACAGGAGGGAGCGGAGAATACTCTTATGAGTTTTCAAGATATGAGCAGGCACCTTCTGACATCCAGGAGAAGGAGATAGAGGCAAGGGCAAACAAACTGGATCAGGCAGAATAAGAAAGAAAATAAGCGGTTTGGAGTGACCAGATGAAAGGCAGAATACGAGAGTATACAGCGTGGTTGCTGATTCTTGTTTTCCTGTTAGGTGATCCCACAGTTGTTCAGGCATATGAATTCGATGGTGACCAGCCAGATTCTTTTTTAGATCAGGGGGATAGTCAAAATATTACGAGAACGGATGAATTGTTCGAGTATGATATCACATATGAGCTGAATGGGGGAGTGAATTCAGAAAAAAATGTGCAGACTTATCAGCTGGGGGATTTGCCGCTTGCACTGAAACCGCCAAGAAGAGTAGGGTATAATTTTGCAGGCTGGTATGCCGATAGTCGTTTTCAAAAGAGAGTGACAATGATCGAAAGAGATATGGCTGGAAACATGGTTTTACATGCCAAATGGACTAGAAAGATCAATGATGCGGAAAATATCAGCAGATATTCTTATCACACGAATGCGAAGATTGGACGGGATACCAAGACATTAAAGGACTGTAAGTATAAAGTCTTGGACAATATTCATATCCCGGGGATGCCTTCTACACGAGAAGAGGATATCCAAAAAAAGCGTATTTTAGATGAGAATCAATGTCCGCAAGGACTTTGCCTTACAAAAGATTTTATTCTGGTTACGGCATACAGCTGTGATTGGGACGTGTTAGGTTCTCTCTATATCTTTGATCGCAACAGTGGAGAATATATTGCGACGTTTGGAATGAAAAAGAAAAGCCATTTAGGTGGAGTCGCTTACGATGGTGAGAATATATGGATTTGTCATTCCGATAATCGAACGCTAGAGAGAATACCTTATCAGATGCTTTTGGAAATTGCAAAAGAAAAACCAAAGAAATTTATTGACTGTTCAAAATCCATACAGGCTTTTCGGATAAAAAACCGTCCGTCATGTATTACCTTTCACGACGGAAAGCTTTGGGTGGCGACAGAAAACGATTTTATGAAATCAAAAATGATCTCTTATCGGTTTAACGGAAAGAAATTTGTCCCTAAAGACAGTTATACCATTCCAGCAAAAGTACAAGGAATTGCTTTTGCGGAGGATGGAAGAGTGTTTTTGAGTACTTCCTTGGGGCGGAAAAAGTCTTCTTTTTTGAAAGTATACAGTTCTTTGGAAGCTTTGGATGAGGAGCCGAATAAACCGGTGCAAAAAGTAGAGATGCCTCCGTGTTCAGAAGAGTTGGAGATTTTAGGAGAATATATCTATATTCTTTTTGAGTCGGCCAGCCAGAAATATTATGAGGGCACGGATGGGAAAGGAAGTAGTATTTCCCCTTTGGAGAAAATCATATGTATTAAATTAAATTCCGTTTAAAATTACGGGGAAAGGGAGGTATCGTCTAGATACCTCCTTTTTTATTGTGTAGAAAATTCTTCTGGAATTTCTATATGAGCTGGTATGAAATTCATTTTTATTTTGAAAGCTAAATCTATTTTTAAGAATTTACACAGCAGCTAGAAGATGCGCGAAGATAAGAAGTTGTAATTGAAAAGTCTTGACATGTATATACAAGAGTGATATGATTAAATCTGTAAGAAATAGGAAGATGAAATCAGCCTGGATTCTTGCAGATACATAGAAAAGGAGGATGCGAAAATGATTAATTTAAACGAATGGCCAGTGGAAAAATTTGCAAAAGTATTCGACATGGCAGTTTTAGCACCGGATACGCAAGAAGCAGCAATACGAGAAGCGTGCCGTCAGGCAAAAGCTTACAATATTGCCGCTATGTATACGACGCCTTGTTGGACAAAAGTAGTTGCAGAAGAGCTGGCAGGCTCAGATGTCCATGTTGGTGTCGGAATTGGTTTTCCGTATGGTACGCCGACGACAGCGATCAAGATGGCAGAAGTGGATGATGCGATTGCCAACGGAGGAACCGCGCTCGATATGGTGATCAATATTGGGGCTTTGAAAGATGGAGATCTAGATTTGACTCGTGCGGAGATTCAAGGGTTTGCTGAAAAAACGAAGGCAGCTGGATGTCTTAGCAAGGTGATTATAGAGGTTGGATTTTTGACCGATGAAGAAATTGCAACTGTCACAAAGATGATCTGCGAATGCGGCATAGACTATGTCAAAACAGCGACTGGTTCTCAGGCATTGCCGGATGTACATCATCTAGAAGTGATAAAGGCAAATCTTTCTGGTAAGACAAAATTAAAATTATCAGGTGTTCCAAGACAGTTTGTACTTTCAGCATGTCTTAGAATGTTAGAGATTGGTGTAGAACTAATTGGAACGAGAAGTGCGATTAAGATTATCGACGAGTATAAAGCTTATCGAAAAGAGAACGGACTGACAGAATAAAATATTCCTCGGGCTGGCAGAGCGACTTAGATGAGCGATAGAATTTCGCGGATTACTTGACAAATCTTTGGTCTGTGCTAAAATTTTAATGATATGAGTAAAATTAAAAAATACAGATTTACAAGAAATTTTGTGATAGATGCGAGATGAGGAGGAGCAAAAAAATGTCAGCCAAAGGGATACCATATAACCATAGAGCGATCGAGCAAAAGTGGCAGAAGATCTGGGACGATGAGAGAGCGTTTACTGCTTCAGATGATTATTCTAAACCAAAATATTATGCGTTGGTAGAGTTTCCATATCCATCGGGACAAGGACTTCATGTAGGGCATCCAAGACCATATACCGCTTTGGATATTGTGGCGAGAAAGAGAAGGATGCAGGGGTATAATGTTCTTTATCCAATGGGATGGGATGCATTTGGATTGCCGACGGAAAATTATGCCATTAAAAATAAGATTCATCCGAAGATTGTAACGGAAAATAATGTAAAACGCTTTAAAGATCAGCTTCATTCGCTGGGCTATTCTTTTGACTGGGAACGTGAAATTAATACAACTGAGGCGGGCTATTATAAATGGACACAATGGATTTTTTTAAAACTGTTTGAGGCAGGGCTTGCTTATAAAAGTGAGATGCCAATTAACTGGTGCACTTCCTGTAAAGTTGGACTTGCAAATGAGGAAGTGGTAAATGGTGTCTGTGAACGTTGTGGGAGTTCAGTGGTAAGAAAGGTCAAAAGCCAGTGGATGTTAAAAATTACCGATTATGCAGAAAAACTATTAGAAGGTTTAAATGATGTCGACTATATTGAGCGGGTCAAAGTTTCCCAGAAGAATTGGATTGGAAAGAGCCAGGGAGCGGAAGTGGAATTTCCAATTTCAGGAAAAGAAGAAAAATTGATCGTTTACACGACAAGACCAGATACTCTATTTGGTGCAACTTATATGGTGGTATCGCCGGAACACCCGATTTTAGACCAATATAAGACAGATATTAAGAATTGGGACGAGATTCAAAATTACCGTGAACAGGCGGCGAAGAAATCTGACTTTGAGCGTTCTGAGCTTGCAAAAGACAAGACGGGTGTTGCGATAGACGGACTTATGGCGATTAATCCAGTGAACGAAAAAGAGATACCGATTTGGGTGTCCGACTATGTGCTGATGTCCTATGGAACTGGGGCTATTATGGCAGTGCCAGCGCATGATACGAGGGACTGGGAATTTGCGAAAAAATTTCATCTTCCAATTATTGAGGTTGTAGCAGGAGGAGAGAATGTACAAGAGGAAGCTTATACAGATGTTGTGACTGGAACACTTGTAAATTCAGACTTCCTGGACGGATTGGAAGTGGCGGAGGCAAAGAAAAAGATTATTGCCTTTTTAGAGGAAAAACAGATTGGAAAGAGTAAGACGAATTTCAAATTGCGCGATTGGGTATTTTCACGTCAAAGATATTGGGGAGAGCCGATCCCAATTGTATCTTGTGGGAAGTGCGGATATGTTCCGCTGCCTGAGAGCGAATTGCCATTGGAGTTACCGGAGGTTGATAGTTATATGCCAACAGAAAACGGAGAATCTCCATTGGCAGCCATTACTGATTGGGTGAATACAACCTGTCCTTGTTGTGGTGGTCCTGCAAAGCGCGAAACAGATACGATGCCGCAGTGGGCTGGTTCGTCTTGGTATTTCCTGCGCTATACAGATCCGAGTAATGAGGAGGCGTTGGCAAGCAAAGAGGCCCTGGATTACTGGCTTCCAGTGGATTGGTACAATGGAGGTATGGAACACACAACGCTTCATTTGCTCTATTCTAGATTTTGGCATAGATTTTTATATGATCAGAATTTAGTTCCGACAAAAGAACCGTATCAGAAAAGAACATCTCATGGTATGATTTTGGGAGAGAACGGAGAGAAAATGTCAAAATCCCGTGGAAACGTGGTCAATCCAGACGATATTGTGATGGATTACGGTGCAGACACTCTTCGCACTTATGAAATGTTTATCGGTGCCTTTGATTTAAGCGCGTCTTGGTCGGAAAATGGCGTAAAAGGTTGTCGGAGATTTTTAGATCGTGTGTGGAAATTACAGGAACTTTTGGTGGACGGAGAAGAGTACCGGAGCCATCTTGAGACGAAAATGCATCAGACGATTCAAAAGGTCAGCTCTGATTTTGAAAATTTAAAGTATAATACAGCGATTGCTGCTATGATGAGTTTGTTGAATGATTTTTATAAAGAGGATTCCATCAACCGGAAAGAATTTAAGACCTTCCTAATCCTTTTAAATCCGGTTGCACCACATATCACAGAGGAGATCTGGGAGAATTGTGGATATGGTGGAAGGCTCTATCAACAGACCTGGCCGGAATTTGACGAAGCAAAGACGGTGGAAGATACGATAGAACTGCCGGTACAGATCAATGGAAAAACAAGAGCAGTTGTGGCTCTTCCTGCGGATGTGGATAAAGACACGGCGATTGCAGCCGGAAAAGAAGCAATTGCCGATAGGTTGACGGGAACGATTATCAAGGAGATTTATGTTCCAGGAAAAATCATAAATATTGTACAGAAATAGACAAGAAAGCAGCGTAAGCAGTGAAAATTCACTACTTACGTTGCTTTTTTAATGACGCTTCATATTTTTCATTAATGATAATATCATATCTGTTTTTTTGCGTTCTTCTTCGCTCATACTTTGTTTTAAAATATTGATTAAAAGATCACGCTCTGTCTCGGAAAACTCGATTCCAGAACTTTTGGCAGTGGAAGCGGCTTTTGTCAACTCAGAGGCCATTTCTTTTGCATTTTTGGAATGCTGCTGATTGGCAAATTGCATCAAAAAATCGAGTTTCTCAGGGGAAAGATTTCCCTGTTTTAATAAGTCTGAAATGTCCATAGATACCTCCTTTATTTATCGGAACAACAGATCATATGCGGAAAAAAGCTGAAAAATGTTGATAAAGGAATCCAGATTTTCCAGTTCCTTTTCGTTACAGTAAGGACGTATCTCATTTAACATATTTAACGTGTTTTCTTCCGGATTTTCCACGGAGCAGATACTCAGATTATTG
>JAAVYC010000167.1 GCA_022790905.1 Lachnospiraceae bacterium
ATTCGCCTCTACGCCCGGAAGCTCATGCATATTTGGATGTCCTGGAATAATAGCGTGCAAACTTCCATATGTATCAAGTACTTCTTTCTCAAAATATCCTTTTTCAGCAAGCACTGCATACTGAACCAAACATTTATGACCAGCCGACAGTAGGAAACGATCTCTGTCCTCCCAACCTGGCTCTTCTGGCCTTACGTTCATTTTGTAAAAATACAAAGCAGTTACAATATCCATGGAGGAAAGTGCACCACCGACATGACCGTGACCGCTTGCCCGCAACATTCTGCTGACATTTAACCGACCACGGATTGCTTTCTGCTCTAGATCGTGAATAATATTTTTATCCACTCCATCACCACCTAACCTATTTTATCTTTTCTTGTATATACAAGTATAGAATAAATTCTACTGTTTGTCAATGAAAATCTCAATAAAAAGGAAAAAGAGAACACCCAAGTTTACAACTTTTCGAAGGTGTCCTCTTTCTATCCGCGATTGTGCTTTCCAGTTCAAACACACCTATTATTTTTTAATCTTCTATGGGAGATAAACCAAATATATCAATGAGTGCTCGAGCCACTCCGTCCTCATCATTCGTGTACCGTGTAACATGTGCGCAGGCCTCCTTGATATTCGGCTGGGCATTCGCAATCGCGTAGCTATTTGGTGTCCGCATCAACATATCTAAGTCATTCAAATAATCGCCAAACGCAATCGTCTCATCCATTGCGATCCCGTAATGCTCACATAGCCTTTCCAGGGTGCTTCCCTTGGTCACACCTTTTTTCATCAGGTCTACCCAACCGTCACCGGAAAGAACCAGAGAAAAATCTTCCTCGAACTGTCTCATCAATTCCATTCCTTTTTTCTCATTTTTTCGATGACCACCTGTGTTGATGGAAAGTTTTGACATTTTATCCACGAAAAACATTTCGTCTAGATTCGGCACAATCTGAATCATATTATTAAAAAAGCGTGCCACAAAATCTTTGTGTTCCTGTGGGGAATCTTCCTGGACATAAATATTGTCCACGCCAATGAGAGCAAGATGCATATAGGAAGTCTCACGAATTACTTCCATTACCGGCTTTGCTTTTTCATAGGAGAAATCCCCTACAAACAAGAGCTCCCCTTTTGCTGAATACGCTGTTCCCCCGTTATCCGAAACCGTTGCAATCGGCGTGTTCCCAAAATAACTGAGTATACTCGGTCTGCTTCTTCCACTCGCTGCCACAAAAATAATTCCACGGTCTTCCAGCTCCCGAATCACTCTTCGTGAATTCTCAGAAAGCATTTTCTGAGAATTCAACAAAGTGCCATCCAGATCGCTGACAATCAATTTAATCATTTAACTTCTCCTAAACGAGCGTACTAATATATTCGATCATCTCATCCATCTCAAGCTGTACTGGATTGCTGCTCATACTTGTTCCATAACTTGCTTTCGCTAGATTTGGAATCTCTTCTTTTGGAATGTTCAAATGTTTAAAGTCAGGTTTGATACCCATGTGATCTGTCAACTCTACAATGAAATCAACAGCCGCCTGTGCACCTTCTGCAGTACTTGAAAATCTCTTTCTAGTCAACGCTTCTCCTACTTTTGCCATCCGATCTTCTACTTTTTTCTGATTCAGTTTCATTACATGCGGCAGTAAAATACCACAAGCTTCTCCGTGAGGCACATGATAAGCGATACCAACAGCCATTCCAATACCGTGCGCTGCACCAAGTCCTGAGTTAGCAAACGCCATACCTCCCATTAAAGCTGCTGCTGCCATTCCTTCACGTGCTTCCATATCGTTTCCATCGTCAAAGGCACGGCGCAGATATTTTCCGCCAAGTTCAATTCCTCTCAGCGCCAAACCATCACTAATTGGAGTTGCACGCCAAGTTGTATACGCTTCAATCAAATGAGTCATCGCATCAATTCCTGAAAACGCTGTGACTTTCGGCGGACATCCTCTTGTCAATTCCGGATCGACGATTGTCAGATTCGCCAACATCATATCGGAACGCATAGAACGCTTAAATGTCTGTACCTGAGAACCAAGCACAGAGTTCTTTGTCACTTCACTTCCAGTACCAGCCGTTGTAGGAATGGAAATAAATGGAACCGGTTCTTTCGTCACTTTCTTTCCTTTTCCTACATATTCCATATAATCAACTGCTGGCGTACCATTTGTAATCAGTGCAGCAACCGCTTTCCCAACATCAATGTTACTACCGCCGCCGATGGATATTACTGCATCGCAACCATCTTTCAGTGCAATTTCACACACTTCATCTGTCTGCTCAACAGTAGGCTCTCCTGCAACTTCACCATAAATCGTATACTTTGCATTGATGGAATCCAACTGTTCTTTTACCTTCGTCATTGTCTCTGATTCTTTAAAGAAAGGATCCACAACGATTAAGAAGTTTTTTCCAAATTCTGCAACGTACTGTGCGATTTCTGCAACAGCGCCTGTTTTAAAAACTATTTTTTGTGCAGTTAAAAATGAAAATTCCATAGCACAACATCTCCTATTCTGCAAAATCTTATCTAGTTATTAGCAATATTTATTCTGGTAATCAGTAATCTGATTAAATCCTTCTTGTGCCAGACCTCTATAACAAGCTTTGAATACTTCGTATACTTCATTATAAAGCTCTACATTCTTTGCGATCGGATCATATGTACGTTTTACACTAACCATTGCCTCGGAAGCTTCTCTAAGATCCTTGAAGATACCTGCGCCAACTGCTCCAATCATAGCTGCGCCAAGAGCTGTTGCTTCTGGTGCCTTTACAGTCTCTACGGAACATCCATAGATATCTGCCTGAATCTGGTTCCACAGATCGGATCTAGCAGCTCCACCTGTAATACGCAATTTATCAAAATCTTTGAATCCAGCTTCATTCAGAGCTTCTAACATACCTCTCATCTCAAAACAAATACCTTCCATAGCGGCACGCAATAATTCTGATTTTGTCGTACCAAGTGTCATACCAACAAATGCTCCTCTTGCGGAATCATTGTAATATGGGCATGCAGCGCCTGCTAACCATGGTAAGAAAATAGTTCCCTTAGCTCCAAGCGGAGCTTTTCCTGCGATAGAACTCATGATTGTATATACGTCGATACCACTTACTTCTTCTGTAACCATCTCATACTGGCTGATTGCATTTCTACACCATCTGAACGAAGAAGCTGCTGCGGATGCATGACCTTCCATTGTATATCCACCAGCCGGATGTCCGAGTACGTGGCATTTTCCGTTCGCATCTCGAACCGGTGTGGAAGAATAACCGATACAAAGTCCTGCTGTACCTAAGCAGACAGATCCAAGACCTGCAGCTCCAGAGTTCCCAACACCTGCAGCTCCACACTGCTGATCGCCAGAACCAACAAAGATCGGTGTACCCACTTTTAATCCAGTCTTTTTTGCTACTTCCTCTGTAACACCACCGATCGGCGTACCGGATTTCATGTTGCGCGGATACTTATCGATATCCATCCCAAAGATATTACATAATTCTGGATCGAATTCAAAGGTATCTCCATTTGTCACAAGCCACCAGTTCGCATCGTCTTCCTCATCATACCAATCATCTGCTCCAAATGCTTTTGTGAGCAATGCCTGTGGGCTGATCATTTTATATGTCTTTTCATAAAGCGCTGGTTCATTCAGTCTAAACCAGAATGCACTCGTACCATATTGTACAGAGCCGAGCGGATGACCACATCTCTTATAGAGATCAAGTTCTGTCATACCGTGTTTTGCAAGCTGTTCACGAGCCCATGGAATGATCTCAGCACCACGCTGATCCTGCCACAGAATCATGTTGTATAAGAAATTACCATCTTTGTCAATTGGCACCCAAGAAGTTCTCTGGTTTGTAAAACTAATAGAAGCGATCTCAGATGCATCTATATTCTTCTTCTCAATTGCTTTTGCAACAGATTTATATGCCAAATCAACGATATCATTTGCATCCTGCTCTACCCAGCCTGGTTTTGGATATACAGTTGGAGTCTCAAAGTATGCAGAAGAAATCTCATTACCACTCAGATCAAAAATAACGCAGCGAACCCCCATTGTTCCTGCATCAATACCGATTACATATTTCCCCATAGTATTCTCCTTTCTTTTTGCTCCCACTATGTATAACATAGTGGGAGCACATTCACCCCAATTTTTTATAAATTAGCAGTCAATATTTTTTACCATTGACTCAAAGATCGGTAACTCATCAACGATCTTCTTTGCGGAACGTGTACCGATGATGTCTACACCAGCTGCAATTGTCATCAATGCGATAGATGTTGTCCAGAACTGTCCTGTTCCTGCAACTTTAAGTTTGCAGCGTCCTGCACAAGTTTTTACTAATAAATCGATCACTCTCATATCTGGACCACCGAAACGGCCAGTAGATGTCTTCACGAAATCTCCGCCACCTTCGATTACACATTCACATGCGTCTACGATTTCCTGATCTGTTAAGTAGCATACTTCAATGATAAAGCGTGTCTCTCTGCCCTGTGCAGCTTTTACACATGCTTTTACTTCTTCTAAAAGATGAGCTTTGTCGCCGCTCTTTAAATGACCATAATCGATAACGTAGTCAATGATCTCAACGCCATTCTGGATTGCGATTTCAGCCTGTCTGCATTTGTCTTCAATTGTTCCTGTACCAAATGGATAATCGATTACTACACAAGCTCTTACATCTGTTCCTTTTAATCTGTCAGCAACATGTTTCATATAGTTAGGATTTACACATACAGAATTAGTATTGTACTCGATGGACATATCTACTAACTCGTCGATTTCCTGTAATGTTGCAAATGGATTCAGTAAAGAACCATCAATCATTTTTGCCAGTGATGCCTTGTTAATGTCGATTCCACGAATTTTCATTGTAAAATTCCTCCTTGATAAAATTAATTTGTTATAATAAGTAAGTAATCTACATACAAAAATAGAATATGCTGCTTGTTCGCAGAATAATTCCAGAATCTTGTCAATTTGTGTATTTTCATGTATATACATGCTTTGCCAAAAAAATTAATATACATACCCTATGCCATACAAATCACTTTCCTCTAAAATCATTTTAATATCGCAAAATATAGCAGATATTAACATTTACTACATTTGTATGTTTGTTATTATACTATCACATTGCCAGCTTGTCAATTCTTTTTTCGATCTCCTTTTGTAAAAAATGCACATAACAAGTTCCACTTTCTCCCAAATTTTTAGTGTCTAAATTTTTCAGACATATACCTAAAAAAGGTCCCGCCTTAAGACGAAACCTTTATTTTTATAACGATTACTCATATCCATTTGGGTTCTTTTTCTGCCAGTTCCAGGAATCTCTACACATCTCTAAGATCCCATATTCTGCTCTCCACCCCAGCTCGGCTTCCGCTTTTGAGGCATCGGAATAACAGGCTGCAATATCTCCGGCACGACGGGATTTTACAACGTATGGAATCTTGACATTACTCGCCTTTTCAAAATTTTTCACGATATCTAAGACGCTGTACCCTACTCCCGTCCCTAGATTATAGATACTCAGACCCGATTTCTCTTCGATTTTTTTCAAAGCCTTCACATGGCCCTTCGCAAGATCCATGACGTGAATATAATCTCGGACTCCCGTTCCATCCGGTGTCTCATAATCATTCCCAAAAATCCCAAGACATTCCAATTTTCCCACCGCCACCTGCGTAATATATGGCATAAGATTATTTGGGACTCCGTTCGGATTCTCTCCTATCATTCCACTCTCATGGGCGCCGATTGGATTAAAATAGCGGAGCAAGACGATATTCCACTCATCGTCTGCTTTTTGCATATCCATCAAAATCTGCTCCAACATAGATTTTGTCCATCCATATGGATTTGTGCACTGTCCTTTTGGACATTCCTCGGTGATTGGTATTTGCACCGGATCCCCGTAGACAGTCGCAGACGAAGAAAAAATTAAATTCTTCACCCCATACTTTTTTAGAACATCTGTCAATACAAGTGTCCCTGTAATATTATTGTGATAATATTCCCATGGCTTTTCCACAGATTCTCCCACCGCTTTTAAGCCGGCAAAATGGATACAGGACTCAATCTGTTCCTTTTCAAAAACCCGTTCTAAAAATGTCTGATCTAAGATATCTCCCTGATAAAATTTCGGTTTTTTTCCAGTAATCTTTTGTACTCTCTCTAAAGATTTCTCACTGGAATTACTCAGATTGTCCACTACCACTACTTCATATTCGGAATTTAAGAGTTCTACGCAGGTATGACTTCCAATATATCCTGCTCCGCCTGTCACTAAAATACTCATTTATTGTTCTCCTGACATTTTATCATCAAATACGGCGGGTTTTTCTTATTAACCCGCCGTACATAAAATCCTGTCAAACAGGATACCACTGATTCACTTTAAGCCACTTTACTCTTAGCCAATTCTGCTAATGTAGCAAATCCTTCTGCATCATTGACAGCCATCTCAGCTAACATCTTACGATTCATTTCAACGCCTGCTAACTTTAATCCATGCATAAATCGGCTATAGGAAATTCCGTTCATACGTGCAGCCGCATTGATACGCGCAATCCACAACTGTCTAAACTGACGTTTTCTCTCTTTCCTTCCGGCATAAGAACTTGCCAGAGCTCTCATAACGGACTGTTTTGCAATTCTGTACTGTTTTGAGCGTGCTCCTCTATAACCTTTCGCCAGCTTTAATGTTCTATTATGTTTTTTTCTAGCGTTCACTCCGCCTTTTACTCTTGCCATTATCTAATCCTCCTTAAACAATTTTTATAAATATGGTAAAATTTTCTTCATATTCTTAACGTTCGTAGCATCTACTAACGGCTGTTTTCTAAGGTTTCTCTTAGTCTTTGCGGATTTCTTAGTTAAGATATGTCTTCTGTACGCTTTGTTTCTCTTTAAATTTCCACTACCTGTCTTTTTAAAACGTTTTGCTGCTGCTCTGTTTGTCTTCATTTTTGGCATAATATATTCCTCCTGATCGTTCTTTATTTTTTCTCTGCCAGCACCATTGAGATACTTCTTCCCTCTATCTTCGGTGCCTTCTCCACTGCTGCCACATCCTCAAGCTCTTTTGCAATATCATCTAAAATATGCTTGCTGCTATGCATATGCGCCATTTCCCTTCCCCGGAAACGCAGCGTAACTTTTACCTTGTTCCCTTTTGCTAGGAATTTGCGTGCAGAATTCATTTTTGTGTTCAAATCGTTTGATTCAATATTCGGAGACAGACGAATCTCTTTGACTTCGACAACTTTTTGTTTTTTCTTTGCCTCTTTTTCTTTCCTCGCCAATTCATATCTGTATTTACCGTAATCGATAATTTTACAAACCGGTGGTTTTGCTGTTGGCGCAATCTTTACTAAATCCAATTCTGCCTCTTCAGCGCGCTTCAAAGCCTCTCTTGCTGACATAATGCCAAGCTGTTCGCCATTTACACCAATCAGACGAACTTCCTTATCCTTGATTTGTTCATTGATCATTAACTCGCTAATGGTCTTATACCTCCAAAATATTATTCATCGAACAGGGAAGATCACTTCCCCTACTCATTGCGCGGAGCGCCTGTTATGATATGTTTCATCCAGAACCCCTGTGCATAAAAAAAGTGGATAGGCAGACTATCCACTAAAATAATTCACAATACATACAAACAAATCTCTGTTATTGAACTATAAACACTTAGTCGCCTATTTGCGCTAAGGTGAGAGTGGATACTCTACTTGATTTTCTAACAACTATGTCAATATAACACAACATTCTTTATATGTCAATGAAAAATATAAACTTTATATTTCATTTGTATTTTTCTTCCATCTCTTGACATTTTCTCTACCTCATCCTACACTTAGTGTATTTGATATCTATTCACCAAATGGAGGGATTCTTTATGATAGATTTACACGTACATTCTACTGCTTCCGACGGTACTGACAGTCCAAAAGAGCTTGTCTCTTTGGCAAAAACAGCCGGACTTAGCGCCTTTGCCCTGACCGATCACGACACGATAAAAGGACTTGACGCAGCGCGCTCAGCCGCTTTAAAAGCCGGCATAGAATTGGTACCTGGAATCGAACTTTCTACCGATTACGAGGGAACGGAAATTCATATGCTCGGCTATTATATCAATGAAAATCAAC
>JAAVYC010000168.1 GCA_022790905.1 Lachnospiraceae bacterium
GATGCCGTGTATCACATTGTGGAAGAAACGGAAGAACTCCAGGCAGTTGCGAAGGTGTTTGCGGAACTGTTAAAAGACGAGGCTGAGATAGAAATGTAAACCGGATTTTTGACGGTTTAGACATATACAATTGCTGTTGAACTTTGACCTGTTGATAGGACGTGAGGGAACAGTCATAAGGTAAAGTTTGATAGCCATTGCAGAGATTGTTTTAAGAAACGGAAATAAATGATATGGAGGGAATATGTCAAAAAAGAAACAAAATTTAAAATTGAAAATCATTCCGTTAGGAGGGTTGGAACAGATCGGAATGAATATTACTGCCTTTGAATACGAAGACAGTATTATTGTTGTGGACTGCGGTCTTTCTTTTCCGGAGGATGATATGTTAGGAATCGACTTGGTCATTCCGGATATCACCTATTTGAGGGATAATATAGAAAAAGTAAAGGGGTTTTTTATTACGCATGGTCATGAGGATCATATCGGGGCCATTCCCTATGTTTTAAAAGAGATCAATGTGCCAATTTATGCCACAAAGCTGACGCTTGGTATCATTGAACACAAACTCAGAGAACACAATATGCTCACAAAGGTGAAGCGAAAAGTTGTAAAATATGGACAACATATCAATCTGGGATGTTTTCGTGTAGAGTTTATCAAGACAAACCACAGCATTCAGGATGCGGCTGCACTCGCAATCTATTCACCGGCTGGTATCGTTGTGCATACTGGGGATTTCAAAGTGGACTATACACCAGTTTTTGGGGATGCAATTGATTTGCAGCGTTTTGGAGAGATCGGAAAAAAAGGTGTCTTGGCTCTAATGTGCGACAGTACCAACGCAGAGCGCACTGGCTTTACGATGTCGGAAAAGAGTGTGGGAGCGACGTTTGATAATATTTTTTCAGAACACAAAAATACGCGTATTATCATAGCGACGTTTGCATCGAATGTGGATCGTGTGCAGCAGATTATCAATTCAGCAGAAAAATTTGGCAGAAAAGTGGGCGTTGAGGGGCGCAGCATGGTCAATATTATCTCGACGGCATTAGAGCTTGGCTATTTAAAAATACCGGACAATACGCTTGTGGAGACAGACCAGTTAAAAAACTATCCGGATGAAAAGACTGTATTGATTACAACTGGAAGTCAGGGAGAGTCTATGGCAGCTCTGTCTCGAATGGCAAATGGGACGCATAAAAAGATTACGATTAAACCAAAAGATACGATTATTTTCAGCTCGAATCCGATACCGGGAAATGAAAAAGCGGTATCTCATGTGATCAATGAATTGTTCCAAAAGGGAGCCGATGTCATTTTTCAGGATGTCCATGTATCGGGACATGCCTGCCAGGAGGAGATCAAACTGATTTATTCTCTTGTCAGACCAAAGTATGCAGTTCCGATTCACGGAGAGTACAAGCATCTCATGGCGCAGTCAAAAATTGCCGAGGAAATCGGAATTGACAAGGAAAATATCTATATTCTCAAGTCGGGGGATGTGCTGGAATTGGACAATGAAAGTGCAGAAGTGACGGGAAGAGTTCCGGTGGGTGATATCATGGTAGACGGACTTGGCGTCGGAGATGTTGGAAATATTGTGCTACGTGACAGACAGCATCTTGCCGAAGATGGAATTATTATCGTAGTTATGACCCTTGAAAATGGTTCTGGTATGGTGCTTGCGGGACCAGATATCGTCTCGAGAGGATTTGTCTATGTTCGCGGCTCTGAGAGTCTGATGGATGAGGCGAGAGCCGTATTGGATGAGACGATGGCTTACTGTATGGATAAAAATATTTCGGATTGGGGAAAAATCAAATCGGAGATCAAAGATTCTCTCGGAGATTTTGTTTGGAGAGAGACCAAGCGCCGCCCGATGATTATGCCAATTATTATGGAAGTGTGAGATTATGGAAGTAAAAGAAAATTTGAATAAATTAATAGCAGCGATTAAAAACAGCAAAGAGTATCAGGAGTATTGCACGGTAAAAGGGGAAGTGGAGAAAGATCCTGAGAAAAAGAGACGTCTGAACAGATACCGTACAAAGATTTATGATATTCAAAACGAGAGTTCACCGGGTGATCTGTACCGCAGAATGGATGAGATTGAGGCAGAGACAGAAAAATTCCGTGAGGATCCTGTGATAGACAGATTTTTGGAATCAGAATTAGCGCTCTGCAGGGTAGTACAAGAGATCAACTGGACTCTGATAGAGGAACTGAATTTCGACATTGAGTTTGTAAGAGACCGCTGATATGGTTGTGGAAGAGAGACTTGTGACTTATATCAATTCGCTGGATCGGGGGAATACAGAGATTTTAGATGAGCTTGAGAGAGAGGCCAAGAGGTCTGATGTTCCAATTATCCGCAAAGAGATGCAGAGTTTTTTAAAAGTTATGCTGGGAATGAAAAAACCGAAGAAAATTTTGGAAGTCGGAACAGCCATTGGTTTTTCAGCGATTCTCATGGCAGAGTATAATCCGGTGTCCTGTGAGATTACGACGATTGAAAATTATGAAAAGCGGATCGGAATTGCGAAAAAAAATTTTGAGAGGGCAGGAAAACAGGAGATCATTCATCTCTTAGAAGGAGATGCAAAGGAAGTGCTTCCCTCGTTACAGGGAACATTTGATTTTATTTTTATGGATGCGGCGAAGGGGCAATATCTGCATTTTTTGCCGCAAGTATGCCGACTTTTAGAAACGGATGGAATCTTGATTTCGGACAATGTCTTGCAGAATGGAGAGATTATAGAATCTCGGTTTGCAGTTACGAGGAGAAAACGCACCATACATAAAAGGATGCGGGAATATTTATATGAGTTGACACACAGTGAAGAGTTTGCAACATCGGTTCTCCCGATCGGAGACGGAATTACGATCAGTGTAAAGAAGGGAAGTCGCATATGAAAAAAACGGAATTGTTAGTACCGGCAAGCAGTCTGGAAGTATTGAAGATTGCCGTTATTTTTGGTGCCGATGCCGTGTATATCGGAGGGGAGGCTTTTGGACTTCGGGCGAAAGCAAAAAATTTTACAAATCAAGAGATTGCCGAGGGAATCTTGTTTGCCCATGAGCGCGGTGTAAAAGTATATGTCACGGCAAATATATTGGCGCACAACGGAGATTTAAAAGGGGTTCGGAAATATTTTGAAGAATTAAAAGAGATCAAACCGGATGCACTGATTATTTCTGATCCAGGTGTCTTTGTCCTTGCAAAAGAGATCTGTCCGGAGATCGAGATTCATATTTCGACACAGGCGAATAATACGAATTATGGGACGTATCGCTTTTGGCATGGCTTAGGGGCAAAGCGAGTGGTATCTGCGAGGGAACTTTCCCTGCGAGAGATTCGTGAAATCAGGGAACAGATACCGGAGGAGATGGAGATCGAGACATTTATTCATGGTGCCATGTGTATCTCTTATTCGGGTAGATGTCTTTTGAGCAATTATTTTACGGGAAGAGATGCGAATC
>JAAVYC010000169.1 GCA_022790905.1 Lachnospiraceae bacterium
GTAAAATATGTGGAAGAAGCGTTAGAGGACTATCTTGCCCCTGCTTTTTATCTGACTTCTCCGATTGATGATTACACAGAAAATTCCATTTATATTAATGAAATTTCTAATTATGATGAAATGAAACTTTTCACCACTCTTGCACATGAAGGTTTTCCGGGACACCTCTATCAGAATGTTATGGCAAATACTTCTGATATTCCGGCCATTCGTCATCTTTTAAATTACTCCGGTTATGCAGAAGGGTGGGCAACTTATGTTGAAATGATTTCCTATCAGTATGCCGGACTCGATAAAGATCTCGCTTCTGTTTTGCAATTAAATCAGGCTATCATTCTAAGTCTTTATGCAAGCATGGATATCGGAATTCATTATCAAAACTGGGATGCCTCCGATGTAAAATCTTTTTTGGCAGATTACGGTATCAGTAGTGCCTCTGCGGCATCGGAAACTTATGAATATATTCTCGGAGAACCCGCGAATTATTTAAAATACTATATTGGATATTTAGAATTTTTAGATTTACAGAAATATGCAAAAAATGCCCTCGGTGAAAAATATACCGATAAGGCATTTCACGAGGCAATCTTAAAAATCGGACCCGCGCCGTTTGATATTATCAAAAAATATCTCTTAGATTATCTTTCTTAATCTGATATTGTCAAACTAAATTAAAGCCTGATAGATGTCTCGTTTTGAGACGCCTCGATCTTTTGCAACCAATTTCATAGCCTCCTTATGGGAGATGCCTTTTTCCTCGTAGAATTCCATATGTTCTTTGATAGAGAGCATTTCCCATTCTTTTTTTCTTTCCTCCTCTATCTCTTCTATTGTCTTTCCTTCGACTATTAAGACATATTCTCCGCGTATTTCATGTTCTTTATAATATTCTAAGACTTCATCTATTGTCGTTCTAAGAATTTCTTCATATCTCTTCGTCAATTCGCGGCACAGCGTAATAACACGGTTTCCCAAATTGTTTCTCAACTCTTCTAACGTTTTTACGAGATGATGAGGGGCCTCGTATAAGATTATCGTCCGTGTCTCATCTTTTAATTCCTCTAGAATCCTTTTTCGTTCCTTTTTATCTTTCGGTAAAAAAGCCTCAAATGCAAATCTTCTCGTAGACAATCCGGATAAAGTCAAAGCTGTAATACATGCTGCTGCCCCCGGAAGAGAAGTCACTTCGATGCCGGCTTCACAAGCAATTCGAACCAATTCCTCTCCGGGATCTGAGATTCCAGGAGTTCCGGCATCTGTGATCAATGCAATATTTTTTCCCTTCTGTAATTCTTTTACAAGCTGATATGCCTTTTCAATTTTATTGTATTCGTGATAGCTTGTCATGGGAGTTTTAATATCAAAATGATTTAAAAGCCTTATCGAATTTCTCGTATCCTCCGCTGCAATCAAATCTACTTCTTTTAAAATGCGCAGAACACGAAATGTGATATCTTCTAAATTTCCAATAGGTGTCGCACATAAATATAGTTTTCCAACCATGTATTTTCCTCTCCAAATCTAATATCCATAAATCGTATAGATCTCTTCTGTATATTTTCCCGGCTCTTCATAGACAATCAATGGCTTTTCCACCGTCATTCTGGATCTTCCGCCTTTCAATCCTTCAATGAGAACCATATTTGGCTCTTTATTTACATAGGGATAGACAAGTTGCATTCGCTTTGGTTCTATCCTAAAAGAAATCATTTTGTTTAAAATTTCCGCCAGACGAAATGGACGATGTACCATATAGAATCTGCCATGTTCTTTTAAAAGACGACTGCTCTCTCTTAAGATATCATTCAAATCACAGAGCACCTCATGCCTTGCAATGTTTTTTGCCTCATTCTCATTTTCCAAACCATGTTTTCCAATCATATAAGGCGGATTCGTCGTGATCACATCAAAAGAAGATGCCCCAAAACGTTTTGAAGCATCTTTGATATCTCCTGCGACGATTTCTATTTTTTCCTCAAGTCCATTCAGTGCTACGCTTCTTTTTGCCATACTGACACTTTCTTCTTGAATTTCTAGACCGACAAAATATTTTCCGTTAGTTTTTGCCTCCAAAAGAATAGGAATAATCCCTGTTCCTGTTCCCAGATCTAACACATTTTCTCCGTCTCTTACTTCCGCAAAACCACTCAGTAAGACCGCATCCATTCCAAAACAAAATTTTTTTGGATTTTGTATAATCTGATAACCGTTTTTTTGCAGATCGTCGATCCTTTCATTTTCCAACAATTTATTTGGTGTCATCAATCCTCGATTTTCCTCCACTGTCTTCCAGTGCCTTCAATTCTTTTAACTCTTCCGGCGTTAATTTGATATTCTCACGACGACGTTTCGAGCGGAATTTTAGCTCGTCCACTTTATATTCACGAATTTCTTTTTCGTCATTGATCTCTACAATTACTTTCACTAGCTGACGTAAAACAGAGACGCTCTGTACCTCTCCTTTAATTCCATCTATTGTTGTCACACGATCGCCCACATTTGGCAATCTGGAATTTAGATATTCATATGTCTCCTCTTCATTTTTCAGACAACACATCAGACGTCCGCAGACTCCCGATATTTTTGCCGGATTCAGAGATAAGTTTTGTTCTTTTGCCATCTTAATTGATACTGGAACAAATTCCGACAAATGGGTACTACAGCACAGCGCTCTTCCACAGATACCGATACCACCTAAAATTTTTGTCTCATCCCTGACACCAATCTGTCGAAGCTCAATACGCGTACGAAAAACAGATGCCAGATCTTTTACTAATTCGCGAAAATCAATTCTGCCATCTGCTGTAAAATAAAATAAGAGTTTATTATTATCAAATGTATATTCTGCTTCTATCAATTTCATCTGCAGTTTATGTTTTGCTATTTTTTCCAGACAAATTTGAAAAGCTTCTTTTTCTTTCTCTTTGTTTTTTCGTTCGATTTTTTCATCCTCGTCTGTTGCAATTCGGATGACAGATTTCAAAGGCTGAATGACATCCTCATCCTCTACATCTCTCGGAGGAATCATAACTGTTCCAAACTCGATTCCCCTCGCCGTCTCCACGATAACATGGGAACCCGTCTCTATTGCCAATTCCGCCGGATCAAAATAATAGATCTTTCCGGCTTTTCGGAATCTGACCCCTACTATCTTTATCATTTTAATTCTCCTTTATAGTTAACAGCAGCAGTTCAATGACCAGATCAAAATTAACATTTGCTTTTAATCTGGTTTTTGCCCTTTCCAATGCTTTTAAAATCTCCTCTATTCCCTCATAGGAACTTTTACTCGCACTTTTTTTCATCTCATAAATCTCATCTTTAAAAATTAGGCTATTGATATCTGCTGTCGCTTTGTATAATAAAACATCTCGATACCAGATCATCATGATATCAAAATAATCGTTTATCTCCAATTTATACTCGCCAATCTGTTTTACAGCCTCCATCATCTCATAGAGATCAATGTCTTTTAGTCTGCGAATCAGCTGTAATGCCGAATTTCTAATCTCGTTAAAAGACTCAGAAGATGCGAGTTTCACTGCTTTTCCTACATTTCCCTGAGCAAACGCTGTACATACCTCTGCCTGGTAATCAGGAATCTGATAAGTTTTCATTAAATAATTTTTAATCTTTTCATCAGGTACTACTTTTACACTTAATGTAATGCATCTGGAACAAATCGTTGGTAAGAATGCATCTGCATTTGTCGTCAAAAGTAAAATAACGACATATTCCGGCGGCTCCTCTATTGTTTTTAAGAGAGCATTTTGCGCCTGAACATTCATTTTCTCTGCCTCATCTATTATATAGATTTTATAAGGACTTGCATAAGGCTTAATATCCACATCATTTTTCACTTGACTTCGGATATCATCTACCGATATAGTATTCGGTTTTTCATGTGTCACATAGATAATATCCGGTTGATTTTTGTTCAACGCCTGTTTACAGGAATGACATTCCATACAGCCTTCTGTCTCTTGTTTTTCACATTGCAACGCCATAGCAAATGCCTCAGCAATCATCCTTTTTCCAGAATCATCCGGCCCATTTAAAATATAGGCATGTGATACTTTTTTTGAAATAATCGCATTCTGTAAATGTTCTATGATCTGTTCGTGACCTATAATTTCTGCAAATCCTGCCATTTTTTTCTCCTTTATGTGGATATATCAATCAGTAATCCCCTGATCTCTCCCACCTTACTCAAAATACCGAGATGATCTTTTTCATCTTTTACCAGCTCTTCTGCCAATTCATCGAGATTTTTATCCACAAGCCGTACGATTCCATAGACACGATGTCTTCCCCGTCTGTCCAAAAAATTTTCTCTTGAAAATTTATGAGAACGATTGACTACCTCATTCATAAACTCTTTGACAAGGGAGCGATATTTTTTCATATCACGCACATCCATATGCTCAGAAATCTTTTTTCCCTGCTTATCGATCTCATCCATCAGACCATTTAATCGTTCTTTTAATTCTTCTTCCTCTATTTTACTCGTCAATGTGAATTTAAAATTCCCATCTACCTTTTCCTTTGGGGCTGTTGCTTCCACTTGTGCTGCTGGTGTTACTTCATTAATTTTCATATCCATCACATCACCTCATTTTGGACTCACCGCTGCAAGATCCGATATAAGAAATCAATTCCTGTTTTGTATCTTCTAAATTGACATTGACAAATCTCTTATGAATCCCTGCCTCTAATAATTTTTCCTCTGAAAAATCTTTCTCATCAGCAAGAAAACGGCGACACATTTCCGCATATCGCGGTCTCTCCTGGCACCGCTCCCGATCCAACGCTCTTTGCAAACGGACTCCATCATCTACTTCTATATATATCGGCACAAGATATCTTTCTCCATAGTATTCCCTCAGTTTACAGTACGCCTCCACCGTTCCAATCATCAGATAATCTTGATCCGACAGATCTATCGTTTTTTCATCTACCGTCAGATATTTCCAGATTCCATATACTGTATGGTAAGAACGCATTTCAATCACTTTTCCCTGTGATTGCAATTTCTCTGCTTCCTCATCTGTGATAAAGTGATATTCCACACCATTCTGTTCGCCCCAACGAATTGGACGCGTTGTATACGGGATAATTGTTGTAAACTGTAATTCTTCTCTCAATATTCTATATAATGTATCTTTTCCCGACGAGCTTTTTCCCATCAGACAAAATATCTTGCCCATGATTTCTCCCTGAATATCATTTCATAAATCTCTATTAGTATAATATAGCTGACTAGAAGTTGCAACGTTTATCCTCTCATTTAATTCCCCAGACAACCCGCACAAATTCAATCCCATTTCTTTACAATGTTGAATTTTATTCAAAAAGCCAAATTCTATCTTCTCCCCTGGTAAAAGCAACGGTATTCCCGGGGGATAGAGCATAATTGTATCCAGTGTGACTTCTCCCTCCGCCTGCGCAATAGATATTTCTTTTCCTTCCATTTCCTCTGCTTCCCAGATTGGGAAAATGGTCTCTTTCTTTCCATACAATTCTTTCATAAAAGAAAAAGATTGCTCCTTTTCTGCTGTCTGCATTTTTTGATCTATGGATAATAATGCCTCTTCTAATCGAAAAAAACCCTCTCTTGTATCCATAATACTGCTCATGGCAAGCGCATAATAGCCGGATGACATCTCTAATTCCAGTTTCCACTGCTCTCTTAACTGGTGTACCAACTCTACTCCCGTTATATTTGTATTTCCTGTATAAATCAAAATTTTAGAGGGATCTTTGGAATACACTTCTTTTTTTAAAAAATCCTGTTCTGTGAGAACTTTCAGAACATTTAATTTTTTTACTTTTTCATAAAACTGCTTTAGTTTTTCTAAGAAATTTGAAAAATATTTTTCTTTTTCCTCTGCCAACATTTCTACACAGCTATCTATACTCGCCATAAGAAGATAAGAAGGAGAAGATGTCTGAAAGATACTCAGATATTTTTGAACTTTTTTCCCGGAAACACGATCACTGTTTCTGTGGAGAACCGCCGTCTGTGTGAAAGAAGGAAGTGTTTTATGAAAGCTCTGTATCACCACATCGGCTCCTTGGGAGACTGCAGATTCCAAAAAACCTTCCAAAAATCCCAAATGTGCACCGTGAGCCTCATCTACAATAAGGGAAATTCTTTTTTTATGCACAATCTCTGCGATACTTCTAATATCTGAAAGAATCCCATCATAACTCGGAGAAGTCAAAACAACTGTTCGAATATCCGGTTTCTCTTCCAAAATCTTTTCCACGTCTTTTGGACAGATACTTCCCTGAATGCCCTCTTTTGTAATCGCTGGATAAAGATATTCTGTATACAATCCTCTCAAAGAAGCAGCATGATAGACTGCTTTATGACAGTTGCGCGCTAAAAGTATTCGATCTCCCCGCTTTGTCGCAGCACTGATGGCAGCTAACAGTCCACAGGTACTTCCATTTACCAAAAAAAAACTTTCTTTTGCGCCGTAGAGCTTTGCCAGATTTTCTTTCGCCCTTAAAAGAATCCCCTCTGGTTTATGTAAATTATCAAACCCGTTAATTTCTGTGATATCAAGAGCATAGGGGTTTTCCAGATGATTTATAAGCCGTTTATGTCCTGGCATATGAAAAGGATACACTCCACTTTGACTATATATTTTTAATTTATTCTCTAAATTTTCCTGTTTCATTTTCTCGCAATCTCTCTCATTCTGTGATATAGTGGAAACAATTATTATTTTGATAAGAGGAGGATTTTTATGGAGAACGCATTAGTTATTCTCTGTGGCGGCGATAGTTCCCGCATGGGTTCAGACAAAGCTCTTTTACCTTTTGGAAATTGCTGTCTGATAGAATATCTTGTTCATAAATTTGAACCATATTTTCCGAAAATATATCTCTCTGTAAAACAAAAAGGTATCTATTCCCATCTAAATCTCAATGTACGGGAAATTTCAGATATTTATTTCAATGCAGGACCCCTTGCCGGCGTTTTCAGCACCCTGTCTATGATAGACGAAGACAAAGCATTTTACATCTCCATTGATACGCCTTTTGTCAATCCTAAACTTGCAACAAAACTTCTAGAAAAAATTGCTTCCTATGATATTTGTGCGATTGATCATGTAAAAGAGGGTACCAAAGAAGTCCTCTCTGCTGTCTATTCCAAATCCTGTATCACAAAAATGGGAAAATGTCTGCTTTTACGACAATACTCTTTGGAAAATGTACACAAAAAATGTAAAACACTTTATATACCTGAAGAAGAATTAAAACGGGAATTTCCTCCTTCTTTCAAAATGCAATTTTTTAGCCTTGATACTAGAAATTCTTACTATCGTTCTTTAAATTATCTCTCGAAGTTGGAAGGACCTCTTATTTTTAAAGAATGATTTTTAATCCAGATAACGTTTTAATTCCGGCATCCAGTCTCCGAGATAGTAGCTCCCATTTTTTAACGCTTCCCAAACAGGCTTAAAATAAGCAATCAAGATATCCAAAACCTCTTCAAAAGAAGGGGTTTTCTTTTTTTCTCTTCGTAAATAATTTTTCCACTGCTTTTTCATATAGGGACTTTCTCTATAAGCGCAAATCATTTCAAAACGCTCTGTCTCTATTGGGACTTGGCACTGCTCTGCTAACTTTTTCAAATATTCCGTCACTTTTCTGGTACTATTCAACTCTTTTGTCAACAGATGATAAATTACATCATAACTCCTTAAATCTCCGAGTAGTTCTAAATTCTTTAAAATCTTTATAAAATGTTCTGATAAGAGATTTTCGACAGAATAATGAAGATATTCTGTCTTTTTATTTAATAAAGACAAATATAATTCTTCTTTTGTTGGTTTTAGCTCCAACTCTGTCTGTCTTTCAATTACTAGTTCTATCGGAATCTGAAGTTCTTCTATTTTTCCTATCAAATGGACATAGATCAGATTTCCTATTTTTTCTGCTTGATATTGCCAGCAATGCTTTTTTATTTCTTCCTTTTGAAAAATTCCATCCAAACGGGATATCACATTTTGCACTGTCAACTCTTCTTCACTACAAAGCATATATTCCAGACGAAATGGCGCTTTCCCTCTATAAGATTCCAAGGAAAAGATAGAATAATCTTTCAACCAAAAATAATCTGCTTCTTCAGATTCACTAATATAAAATACAATCTCTTCCAAAATAAATGCCGGCAAAAGATTTGCATATGGAATCTGAAGTTCTTCACTTTTTACTTTTACTGCTGCAAGATTGCGCGTTTCATCTTCCATTACAGCCACACTCCTATTCTGTTGCGAACTTTTTCTACTACACGCCGCTCTTTCGCATAGATCATAAGCTTTGCAATATCCTTTTCACCGTCGCCCAAAAACGACAAAAGTCCTCTTTTTAAATTTTTTCTATCCATTTTATCCTCATATTTCAAACAATCACAAATGAGACGTTCCTTTTCATAGATTTTCATTTCTTTTCCCTCGAGATTTATTGTTGTTACCCCTAATCCTAAGACACTCATTTCACTATAATAGGGTTGTATGATGGGATAATCCATTTTAAATCTGGACTTAGAAGTATTTTTATCAATAGCAATATGCCAAATATAAGGACGTTCTTTCAAATATCCATGATAATAAAGTGCGCTTTCCATACAGAGAATTCCATCTGGAAATAAAAGGGGGATCATAGATTCTTCTGGTTTTTCTCTAAACCCCACAGCATAATATCCGTTTTTTACGCGTTCTAATTTTCCCTCCTCCACAAATTTTTGAAGTCTGCGGTAATCTACACCCAGATTTAAGATCTCTGCCGTCTTTGCAATTCCTCCCTTTTCTTCCATAAATCTATAAATCTCTGATAATTGTTGTTCCTTCTTTTCTGCTCTGGATAATTTTACTTCTGTTTCCATATTTTTTCCGCTCCATAAATATTTTTGTGGTATGTTTTTCATTATATAAAATACTTTTTTATTTGTCAATTATCTTGATTTTTCCTCTATAATGTCTTATTATTAAAAAAAGACATTATAAATCGTCTTTTTTTCTCTAAAAGTCTTAAAAATCCAGATTACCATTGTTTTATAAAATAAAAGAGGTAGAAAATGAGCGATTATCCAACTCTTAGAAAAAATCCGTCCAGGCAGGTTTGTGAAACGATCATTAAAAGAATTTTAATGACAGAAGTTTTAGAAAAGGGAAGCAATCAGCAATTTAGACAGGCCTCCGATTTTATGAATTATTTTGAATCTCTTTATCCTGCATCGGAAAGTCTGACAAAGCAAGTACAGCGCGCAGTGAAATCTATGAATATGCCAAAGGATGCAAGAGGATATTTCATTATTAACAAATCACATGAACAATTAGAACAGGAAGAACATCTGCGTTATCTTCTCCAGAATTCTTCCGCTTCTTTACACGCACTGGAAGAATATGAGACTCTGTTTTTAAAAGTAAGTCCCCACCTCTGTTCTTACCTTATGGACCGGATTCAGAATTCTATCACTTTTCAAAATAAATATATTACGATGTTAGAATCTTCCGATGGTATTTTATTCTACACTGACAATAAAATCACTCTTTCTACTCTCTTAGAAAGTCTGATAAATTCTTATTAATTCTTAAGTTTATATACAATATTTGATATTTTCCGACATTAACAATATGTCTATAAATTCAAAGAAAGACAATTATTTAATTAAATAATTGTCTTTCTTTTTCTTTAATACCTTAATATAAAGTCTATTTTCTTCTCTTCCACCATTTTCTTCTGCTATCTCGTATTACCATATACTGCGGATCTGGCTTTTTCCACTTTGAAGTGATTTTATTTTTTATGGAAAGAAAATTATCCGAAACATTTTTTCCAACTATAACAGCTATCACACAGATGAAAATGATAATAAAAAGGATGAGAAGAATATTTCCTTTTATGAAAAAGATTTTTTTCCCATTTTTTGATCCATCCTTTAAATTGTCAAACGGAAATTTTTCTATTTCTTTCTCAGTAACTAATACATTCACCCTTCCTACAGAATGTCCTGCATACGTGTATTCCAATTTTCCCGCAATTTCTTTTGTTGTATTTTCCGTATTCACTTTTACTTTCACGTCCTGAAATGAAGCTGTCTTTGGAAGTATAATTCCTCCATTTTGATCTAAACTGGCAAATGATTGATTGGTATTTAAGATTCCAGCGTCTTTTATTTTCTTCTCCGTAAATTCACTTTCATTATCCTTTACATGATACATCTGAAAATTATCAAAACAATAATTAAAAATATTTGTTGTATCTAAAAAATGATCTGGGGACTGTGCATACATTACGACACAGACTAGAGACATTCCATTCTTCTCTGCATAAGTGACCAAGGTACTATTTGCTGCATTTGTATATCCTGTTTTACCTCCTGTACACCATTCATATAAATACTGCGCTGTACGTCTGGGATATAGCATAGAATGATGATTCTGCAACAATGTTTCTTCCGCATGTTTATTCGTAGGAGGAATTACATAACGACCCGTTTCTGTAATCATACGAAATGTCTCATTTTGATAGGCAGCTTGGGAAATTATCGCCATATCTCTTGTCGTTGTATAATGTTTTTCATCAGGGAGTCCATTGGGATTATTAAAATTGGTGTCCGTACATCCCAATTCTTTTGCTTTCTTATTCATCATATCAATAAATTTCCTGACGTCCCCTTTACCGATATGTTCTGCCACCGCATAGGCACATTCATTTGCTGACTCTAACATCACTGCATACAAACACTGTTCTAATGTCATCTCTTCATTCAGATCTCTCGATATGTGAGATGTATCTCCCTCATTTTTGTAAACTGCATCTGCAGAAAATGTTACAATATCATCTAAATCCCCCTCTTCTAACGCAATTAGTGTCGTCATAATTTTTGTGATACTCGCTGGATAATGTACCTCGTCCACATTTTTCTCGTAGAGAATTGCTCCGGTATTCGTTTCCATTACCATAATACACGGTGAAGCAACTTCCATTTCCTGAGGCCAATGTTCTGTTGCTTGCACCAAAATCATACTTTTTGAAAGCACTGCCGCTGCACCGATAAACAATGCTAATCCTTTTTTCCATTTTTTTATTTTCATTTTTTTCTCCTAAAATTGTCCCTATTTATTTAGTATAATCGGCTTAGGATTTTGACGCAACTTATTTTTTATTTTTCTCTTTTTTTTCTTTATTATATCATGTAGAATAGATTTGGACATTGAATTATACTAGATTCTTTTAATTGAGGAGCTATTTTATGAGACTTAGAAATATCCCGGGTGCTGATGAAGTGATTGCTTCCGACCCTTACTGTATCAAAGAACCAAATTTACAAAAAGGATATTGGAATAAATTATTTCAAAATGGCCACCCCATTCAGATTGAAATTGGAATGGGAAAAGGACAATTTTTAATGCAACTTGCAAGAGAAAACAGTGAGATAAATTATATAGGTATTGAACGCTATTCTTCTGTACTTTTACGTGCAATACAGAAAATGGAATCTCCGGAATCACCTTCTTTAAAAAATATTCGTTTTCTCTGTGTCGATGCGATGACTCTCCCAGAGATTTTTGAAAAAGAAGAAATTGATAAAATTTATTTGAATTTTTCAGATCCTTGGCCAAAAGATCGTCACGCAAAGCGACGCCTGACAAGCCGGCAATTTTTTGCCCGTTATAACCAAATTTTAAAGCAGGAAGGAACTTTAGAGTTTAAGACGGATAATCATGATTTATTTCTCTTTTCTCTGGAAGAAATTCGGGAATCCGGATGGAATTTAAAGGCATGTACTTTTGATTTACATCATGATACAATTATGAACCAGGGAAATATTATGACAGAATATGAAGAAAAATTTTCCGCTCTTGGAAATCCAATTCATAAATTCATAGCTTCCCCTAAGACACTTTAATTTACGAAAGGAGAACTTTATTTTGAAACATTACGACACTGTTATTTTCGATTTAGATGGAACACTTTTAGATACGATTGAAGATTTGGCAAATTCTTTAAATCATACTCTCGCTCAGTTCGACGTACCTACTCTCCCTGTCCCAACAATACAGAGCTATGTGGGAAATGGATTGCGCAGACTCTTAGAACTCTCTATCCCGGAAGGTTTAGATCATCCAAAATTTGAAGATATATTCACAACCTTTAGGGATTATTATATTGATCACTGTAAAGAGGCGACTGCTCCTTATCCTGGTATTATGGATCTTTTGGAAAAACTCCGTGAAAAAAAGATTCCGATGGCAATTGTATCTAATAAAAATGACACCGCTGTAAAAGAACTTGCTGTTGACTTTTTTGATGGATTGATTTCAGTTGCCATTGGAGAAAGAGAAGGCATCTCTAAAAAGCCAGCTCCTGACACCGTTTTTGCTGCATTAAAAGAATTGGATTGTTCCTCCTTTCATGCAGTTTATGTCGGGGATTCTGAAGTTGATTTGCAGACTGCTGCAAATTCCGGAATGGATTGCATTACAGTATCCTGGGGATTTAAAGGACGCGCTTTTTTAGAAAAAGAAGGAGCATCTACAATTATAGATACTCCTGAAGAATTATTAGATTTCTTTATTTAGACATCTTTCCATTTCCCTGCAAGAGGAACTTAGTCTTTTTACAAGTCTGCAAAGACAGGGTTTACTGTAAATCATCGCGAGTATTTTATTTTGAAGACACATCACATTTCCCCCTTTTTTGTAGCTTATGCATAAGTTCCTCTTATGTTCTTAATCATAAATTTTTTAAAAATTCTATCTCAATCTTGGTTCCTTCTCCTTTTTCACTTTTCAACTCTATATTTGCTTTGTGCTGTTGTACAATATGTTTTACAATGGCGAGACCCAAACCTGTTCCCCCTGTAGATTTCGAACGACTTTTATCCACGCGATAAAAACGTTCAAAAATATGTTCCTGATGCTCTTTTGAAATTCCTATCCCATTGTCCTCTACACAGAGATAAATTTTTTCTTTTATTGGTTTCACTATGACATTTACTTTTCCTCCTCTGTTATTATAACGGATTGCATTATCGCAGAGATTATAGACAACTTCCTCTAACATCTCTTTATTTCCCTCTAAATACGCATTATTCCCATGAAGAGTAATGAAAACATCATGTTTTTCTGCAGATATTTGGAGCATATTTACACAGTCTTCTGCTATTTGATACAAATCAATTACTTCACAGGCAAATTCTTGTTCCGATTCTGACATGTCCAATTGAGAGAGACGAATAATATCATTAATTAAAGTTAAAAGACGATTTGCACTTTTATGAATCTCTCCTGCAAATCGAATTGTCTCCTCTTCATTTGTCATTTTATTTTCTATTAGCTCCGAATATCCAGAAATTGCAGTGAGAGGTGTCTTTAATTCGTGAGAGACATTTGCCGTAAATTCCTGACGCATTTTGCTGCTTTTTAAAATATTCTCATGTTGTTCACGGATTGTATGGATAAAGGGCATTAACTCTTTATAAGTTGTAATATTTTCGATATGATCCATATTTTTTGACATCTGTTCAATCGGATAGATGATACTCTTTGCTAAAAAATTAGATAATATAATATGCATTACAAAAAGGATAAAAATAATAAAGGCCATAATAGGTATTACTTTCATAAAAATACTCCAAATACTTCTGACTTCTTTTGCAATGCGCAATACACTTCCATTCTCTAAAAGAATTGCATAATAAAAAGTATTTTTTTCTACGGTATCAGAATTGCGAATGATTTTTCCTGTTCCATATTTTAAAGCCTGTTTTATTTCTTGCCTGTCTATATGGTTTTCCATCTCTTTTATGTTTGCATGACTATCATAGAGAACTTTTCCATTTTTTTCTATGATTGTGACGCGTAAATAATCCATATTCGGGTCATACATTCCTTTTGAAATATTCTGATATCCCTCTGTATTTTTTATTACGTGGGCATAAGTCTCTAATTCATCCATGATTTCTCTTTTAAAAAGTTCATAAAAAATAACGGTAGATAAACAAAATGTTAATAGAATACCTACCGCAGAGATTATCATAAATTGAAGATTTATTTTTTTCTTCATCCTTACTCCAATCTATAACCTACATTTCGCACCGTCTTAATGCGTTTTCCACTTTCGCCCAATTTCTGGCGTAATGTTTTTATATGCATATCCAATGTTCTAGATTCTCCTTCAAAATCGACTCCCCAGATTCGTTCCATAATAAGATCTCTAGAGAGAACAATCCCTACATTTTGGAGCATCAATTTTAAAAGTTCAAATTCTTTATAGGTGAGTTCACATGGTTTCTCATAGATGCTCACCGTATGTTTTTCATTGTTAATCACAAGTTCACCTAAAGATAGGATCTTATCTTCTTCCATATTCATACTTCTGCGAAGAAGTGCTTTTACTCTCGAGATCAGTTCCATGACACCAAATGGTTTTGTGATATAATCATCTGCCCCCGAATCGAGACCTTTTACTTTATCAATTTCTGTCGTTTTTGCTGTAACCATAATAATTGGAAGTTTTTTCGTCTCCGGATTCCTGCGAAGCTTTTTTAAAATCTCCAAACCATCTTCATCCGGAAGCATAATATCTAAAATAACTAAATCTGGAAGTTTCTCTGAAAGCTCTTTATAAAAATCTTTTGCGCATCCAAAATCTATCACTGCATAACCACTATTTTTTAAAGAAAATGTTTCAATTTCCCGAATATTAATATCATCTTCTACAATGTAGATTAAAAACATATCCTTACCTATTCTTTCCTATTTTATATCTATTATAGTACATTTGGTAAAGATTTTGAAAATCTTCATTCTCTTTTTTCTTCACTCCATTCAAATATCCATGTGTTTCAAATCCATCCTCTTCTACCTGAATCAGGCAGACTGCTATATTAGAGCAGTGATCTGCCACTCTCTCGTAATCTGTTAAAATATCAGAAAGAGATAATCCCAATTCAATCGTACATTTTCCTTTGCGCAGACGTTTCACATGATGTTTTCTAACTTTTACATTCAAATCATCGATGACCTCTTCTAAAGGCTCTACCCTTCCCGCAAGTTCCATGTCTCCCGATTCATATGCTTTTGCAGAGAGATCCATGATCTCTTTTACTGCTTCTCCATAAATAATCAGTTCTTCTTTTGCCTTTGGAGAAAATTCTAATTTTTTTGATTCCATCTCCATAGCCGTTTCTGCTAAATTCAATGCGTGATCGCTAATTCTTTCAAAATCTCCCATACAGTGGAATAAATTTGAAACGGTGTGATTATCCTCATCCGAGAGAGGTTTTCCACTTAATTTTACAAGATAAGTTCCAAGTTCATCTTCATAATGATCAATAATTTCCTCTAACTTAAATACTTCTTTAATCTGTTTTTCATTATAATTTGTGATAGATTCCACTGCTGCCGTCAGTGCACGCTTCGTTAAAGCCGCCATCTCAATTCCCACATTTTTACACTGTGCAACTGCAAACGCAGGTTTTTCTAAAAATCGAACATCCAAAAGTTCCGTTGCACTTGGAATTGTATCTTCTCTTTCCTCTTCTGTCTCCCGAATGGTCAATGTCGCTAATTTTACGAGTCCTTTTCCAAAAGGAAGTAATAAAGCAGTTGCCACTATATTGAAAAAACTATGAATTGCAGCAATTCCAACTGGATTCGCCGCCCAATTTAAAAATTCAAAATGTACAAATGCATTGATACTATAAAATAGAATCATAAAGACAATAGTTCCTATTACATTGAAATAAAGATGTATCAAAGCGGCTCTTTTTGCATTCTTTTTTGCACCAATAGAAGAGATTAATGCTGTGATACAGGTACCAATATTTTGTCCCATAATGATTGGCAGCGCAATTCCAAAACTCATAGATCCCGTGGAACAAAGCGCCTGTAAAATACCCACCGATGCAGAAGAACTCTGAATTACTGCCGTTAAAATTACTCCTGCTAACATACCGAGAATTGGATTTGTAAATATTAATAAAATATTCGTAAATTCCGGTACATCTGCCAATGGTTTTACTGCACCACTCATTGTATCCATACCAAACATTAAAATTGCAAATCCAAGCATAATAGACGCTATATCTCTCTTTTTGCTTTCTTTTGCCACCATCATAATCACAATTCCGATCAGTGCCAAGACTGGCGCAAAAGAAGAAGGCTTTAATAATTGTACAAAGAAATTATTGCTTTCTATTCCTGTCAGACTCAAAATCCAGGAAGTAATGGTTGTACCAATATTGGCTCCCATAATAATTCCAACGGCTTGACTTAATTTCATAATACCAGAATTTACAAATCCAACTACCATAACTGTAGTTGCGGAAGAAGACTGTATAACAGTCGTCACACCGGCTCCTAATAAAACCGCTTTTAATGGAGAAGAAGTTAGTTTTTCTAATATTCTTTCCATTTTTCCACCGGATGTTTTTGCTAACCCTTCTCCCATAATATCCATTCCGTATAAGAATAGCGCCAACCCACCTATCATTGTCAATAAATCAAAAAAATCCATTTTCTCTCCTTACTATTTCATATTATCTTTTCTGTTTTTAGTTTCTTTATTTTTTATTATTGTAAAAACCCCGTGTAAAATATAAGCGGTATCTGTGTAAAATTTATGTAAATTTTAATTTCTTTTATTTAAATTTTTAATTTTTTACTTATTTTAAAACTATTAAAAAAATATGTCTATATTCAAAAAAATTTATAAAA
>JAAVYC010000170.1 GCA_022790905.1 Lachnospiraceae bacterium
AGGTACAGATTTTTATTTGAAACAATATAAAAGAAAAAGGAGCGTACAACTATGAACAATAAACACGGAAATCTTTCCATCAACAGTGACAATATTTTTCCTATTATAAAAAAATGGTTATATTCTGACCATGATATCTTTTACCGCGAACTGATCTCGAATGGATGCGATGCCATTACCAAGCTCAAAAAATTGGACATGATGGGAGAATATGCACTTCCAGATGACTACGAGCCAAAAATCCTCATCATCGTCAACCCGGAAGAAAAGACTCTACAATTTATCGACAATGGTCTAGGTATGACTGCCGACGAAGTGGAAGAGTATATCAACCAGATTGCATTTTCCGGTGCCTCAGATTTCTTAGAAAAATATAAGGACAAGGCAAATGAGGATCAGATTATCGGACATTTCGGTCTCGGTTTTTATTCCGCATTTATGGTAGCCGATGAAGTACACATTGACACACTCTCCTATCAAGAAGGTGCAACAGCCGTTCACTGGGAATGTGATGGAGGTACGGAATTTGACATGTCCGACGGCACCAAAGAAACAGTCGGCACACAGATCACACTCTTTTTAAACGAAGACTGCCTAGAATTTGTCAACGAATACCGTGCACGGGAAGTAATCAGCAAATACTGCTCTTTCATGCCAACGGAAATCTATTTAGAAAAGGCCAATGCCGAGACGGAGTACGAGACAATTCCCGTAGAGGAAGTGACAGAAAAGGACACCGTTATCGAAAATATCGTAGAGGAAGTTAAATTTGAGGAAAAAGAAAACGAAGACGGAACCAAAGAACAAATAGAAGTCTCCCCTCGCACAGAAAAGGCCAAAATTGTGAAACATCCTGTCGCCTTAAATGACACGCATCCGCTTTGGACGGAACATCCAAATAACTGCACAGAAGAACAATATAAAGAATTCTACCGCAAAGTTTTCCAAGATTATAAAGAACCACTGTTTTGGATCCACTTAAATATGGATTATCCATTTAACTTAAAGGGAATTCTCTATTTCCCAAAAATCAATATGGAGTATGAATCCATTGAAGGTGTCATCAAGCTCTATAACAACCAGGTATTTATCGCAGATAATATCAAAGAAGTCATTCCAGAATTTTTGATGCTTTTAAAGGGCGTCATCGACTGCCCGGATCTTCCGCTGAATGTATCGAGAAGTGCACTGCAAAACGATGGATTTGTGCAAAAAATCTCTGACTACATCACAAAAAAAGTGGCTGACAAGCTTACTGGAATGTGCAAAACAGATAAAGAAAATTACGAAAAATATTGGGATGATATCAGCCCATTCATCAAATTTGGCTGCTTAAAAGACGAAAAATTCTGTGACAAAATGAACGACTCCATTCTCTTTAAAAATTTGGAAGACAAGTATGTGACTCTTCCTGAAATCCTAAAAAAAGAAGAGACTTCCGAGAACGCAGACACCGCTGATACCGATACAACTGAAACCACAGAGGAAGGTGAAGCTCCAAAAGACAATCGTAAGAGTGTCTATTATGTCACAGACATGGTTCAGCAAAGTCAATATATCCGTATGTTCAAAGAGCAGGGCATGGATGCCGTCATTTTGAACCACAACATTGATACTTCCTTTATCTCTCAATTAGAGGCGCGAAATGAGAACTATCGCTTCGTGCGCATCGATGCAGATGTAACAGATTCTTTAAAAGAAGACAGTTCTGAAGAGGATCTAAAAGATACGACTGACACGCTGACAGAGACTTTCCGCAAAGCGCTGAATAAAGAAAATTTGGCGGTTCAGGTAGTAAAATTAAAAGATGAAACTATCTCATCTATGATCACGCTCTCCGAAGAAAACCGCCGCATGCAGGATATGATGAAGATGTACAATATGTATGGAGCGGACCCATCTATGTTCGGTGGAAATTCCGAGACTTTGGTCTTAAATGCCAATAATGCTTTAGTCCATTACATTTTCGAGCACAAAGACTCCGAACATGTTCCTACTTTCTGTAAACAATTATACGATCTCGCTATGATTGCAAACCAACCGCTCTCCTCCGAGGGCATGGCCGCATTTATCGCAAGAAGCAATGAAATCATGATGTTACTTACAAAATAAAAAGACTAGAAAAGGAGATGAAAAAATAATTTCATCTCCTTTTTAATTCCTTTCGGCTTTCAATCTCCAATTTTTCAAAAATATTTGACACGTGTTTTTTTACCGTAGCTTCTGAGATACACAATTCTTCCGCAATCTCCCGATTAGAGAGATTCTTCTCAATCAAAGCCGCTACCTCTTTTTCTCTCCGAGTCAATTTTTCACTTTCCCAAATGGATTCCTGCTTTTGTTCTGTCACCGCATCTTCATCAATACTTTCATCCTCTTTCTTTGTCTCACCCTCTTTTTCTAAAACAATATAGAGAATATATCCATATAAAATCGGGCGCAAATCTAGACCCAATTCTTTTAACAGTCCCTCTCTCATCAGCTCACTACTATTCATACTTGCAAAGAGCAGCATAAAAGCCTCCAGATAGCCTGCCATCATCGCATTTCTCCCAACAATTTCCTGCCAGGATTCCATGCTCTTTTTTTTGTCTATATGAGGCAGACATAAAACTCCAGTTCCAAGTAAAAGCAATCCTGCCACCTTCAGATCAAAAAGTTGTATCCACTCAGATTTTAAAAGATAGCAGAGCACTAGCAAATAAATACACACCGATGCCAATTTTCCCATTATTTTTCTCATAAATCTATTCCCACCTAATAGTCAGGCACGTTTGACTATCACCCTCTATTCTTCTTCGCTCAAATATTCTATAACCTGCAACTGCAACTGTGTACGTATCGGGAATAAGAGCAATGACAAACCAATTCCATACACTACCGCCAGAATAGACACGCACACCATCGGCCCTATCATTTCCAAACGATCCGCATGACGCAGCATCACGATCACCTCAATCGAAGAAATCAACACTCCGGAGCACTGAATCGTCTTAATCGCTAAAGAGAGCGCTTCTATAGAACGCCTTAACTCTTTCAGGGAATCCGCTTTTTTCTTTCCGATCACAAAGCGAAAAGCACGATTAAAGTCTTTTAACAACCCCGCCGATACGAGCATTGGTACGGTAATGAACAATAACAGTATTAACGTCGGCAAATCTAACAGCGCAACAATATTAATCCCTCCTGTCATGCAGGTAAAAGCAACTAATCCCAATACAGCAATAATTGAAATCAAATACATCTTTATTTTCCTCCTTCTTCTAGTTTTCACCATTTTCCTCTACTTTATCATATATCGTCCCTCCGACAAAGAATGCTTTCATTTTCTCATTGATCACTCTTGGATTCTCTCCTGCCTGTATACTTAAAATACCCTCAATTGTCAATTCCATGGATAACATTTCATTCTCATCATTTTTTTTCATTTTCCTGACAATGGGAGCACAAACCCAATTAGCCAATACCGAACCATATAAAGTAGTAATCAATGCCAATGACATTCCGGCGCCGATACTGGCTGTATCTCCTCCTATGGAACGCATCATATTAATCAATCCAATTAAAGTTCCAACCATTCCCCATGCCGGTGCAAATGCACCCAAGTCTTCCCAAAAACTAATTTTTACGCGATTTCTCTCACTCTTATGTATCATTTCCGTCTCCATAATATCTTTTACAAGTTCTGGATCCGTTCCATCCACGACCAGCATAATTCCTTTTTTCATAAACTCATCTTTTATTTCCGACGACTTTTCTTCAAGAGCGAGAAGTCCCTCTTTTCTCGCAAGATTCGACATTTCAAAAATCTGTTCCGGAATATCTAAAACCTGTTCCTCTTTCTTTTTTAAAGCCTCCGGAAAACTTTTTAAACCATCGAAATAGTCCCGAAAGGAGTCACATGCGGCGAGCACTGCCAAAAATGCTCCTCCAAACGTTACCAACATGGACGGAAAGTGAATAAATGTTCCAAGCGTAGACAACCCTCCATTGGTAGCGACTCCAGACAGTATAATCACAAAACATAAAAAAAATCCGGTAATTGATGCAAGATTCATAACTTTTAACATTCCTCCTCTCTTTTTTAATACCTACCTGAATTATAGAGGGTTATTTTCTCAAAAAAAATACTACTTTCTCTCAAAAAAGTAGTATTTTTCGTAGTATTTTTATTTTATAAAGTTCTAATTTACATAATCTTCTAAAAATGCAATCAATATCCGCATCTCTTCCCAGGTTCCTATTGTAATCCGCAGATAATCACAAATCCGCTCTGGTCTCGAAAAATGCCGCACATAAATGCCTTCCTTTTTCAGATCCTCAAATAATTTCTTTGCCGAAATTTTCGGATGTGTCGCAAAGATAAAGTTGCTCATTGAATCTTCAAACTCAAATCCCAGTTTTCGTAACTCTTTTTTCGTCCACTCTCTCGTCTCGACAATTTTATCAAGCGTTTCCCGAAAATAAGCCTCGTCTTTTACAGACGCTTTTCCCAATGCAATCGTCAATTGATTCATTGTATAGGAATTGAAAGAATATTTTACATCATTCAAATATTTTATGATCTTCTCATTTCCAAATGCATAGCCAATTCGCATTCCAGCCATAGAACGAGATTTTGAAAAGGTCTGAACTACCAAAAGGTTCTCATATTTCTGGATCAAAGGCAGTGCCGATTCACCTCCAAAGTCGATATACGCCTCATCCACAATCACTACCACATCGGAATTCTCCCGAATGATTTCTTCCACCTGTTCTAATGGCAGCAAAACTCCAGTCGGCGCATTCGGATTCGGAAAAATAATACCACCGTTATCCACCTGATAATCCATCGGACGAATGCAAAAGGACTCATCCAGAGGAATCGTCTTATAAGGAATCCGAAAAACTTCCGCCCAGACATCATAAAAAGAATAGGTGATATCGGGAAAGAGAATCGGTTTCCCTGAATTAAAAAAGGTCAAAAAGGCCATCGCGAGCACGTCGTCAGAACCAACACCTACAAATACCTCAGATGTCTTCACTCTGTACTGCTTTGCAAGCGCTTCTACTAATTCCTCCGCAGACGGATCCGGATAAAGCCTGAGCTGATCTGTCTTAAATTTCTCCAATGCTCTTCCCACACCAGGTGCCGGAGGATATGGATTTTCGTTTGTATTCAGTTTTATGATATCTTTTTCTTTTGGCTGCTCTCCCGGTACATACGGGACTACTTCTCTTACATTTTTTTCCCAGTTTTTCACTTTTTCAACCCATACTCTTTCGCTAATTTTTTAAAACCTGTCATTGATCTCTCAATCATTTCAGGCGATACACAATAGGCAAGGCGCACATAACCTGCGCAGGCAAACGCAGAACCTTTTACCATAATAATTCCATATTTTTTTGCCGCCTGCACAAATCGCTCTTCCTCTTCATCCGGAGACTTCATCCAGAGATAGAATGCTCCCTGTGGACGAATACAGGTAAATCCAAGATCGCTAAGTCCCTCATAGAGCATGCGTCTGTTCTTATCATAAAAGACAAGGTCTGTCTTCTCATCGACGCACTTTGCGACAACCTGCTGAATCAAAGACGGCGCATTGACAAATCCCAGGATTCGATTCGAAACCTCTAATCCGGCAAGAATCTCTTCTGCATATGCCGCCTCGTCCGGCACTGCTACATAACCGATACGTTCTCCCGGCAAAGACAGGGATTTGCTAAAAGAATATCCCACAATCGTGTCACGATAATATTTTGTCAAAAAGATTTCTCTTGCTCCGTCGTAGACAAGTTCTCTGTACGGCTCATCCGATACAAGATAGATTTCCTTTTTCAGTTCTTTTTCCTTTTGCCTTAAAATTTCGGCAATCGCCTCAATTGTTTTTTCCGGATAGACCACGCCGGTTGGATTGTTCGGGGTATTGATTAGAACAATTTTAGTCCTCTCCGTGATCTTTTCCCTTAACTTTTCTAAATTCGGTAAAAAATTTGTCATATTCGGTTCTACTTCAACAATTTTTGCATCAAAATTGGAAGCATATGACTTATATTCTCCAAAGTACGGGGCAAAGACAATCACTTCATCTCCCGGGTCCAAAAGTGTCTTAAAGACAATATTTAAACCACCTGCTGCTCCTACGGTCATTGTGATGTTGTGTACATCAAAAGAAGTACCAAATCTTTTGTTTAGATTATCCGCCATGGATTTTCTCACATCTTCGTAACCCGCATTCGCCATATATCCATGTAACATAAGAGGATCCATCTTTTCCGCTGTATCTTTTAACGCCTTATTTACAGAGTCTGGTGCTGGCGTTGCCGGATTCCCCAGACTGAAATCAAATACATTTTCTGCACCATAGCGGGATGCCATCTCTTTTCCTTCGCGAAACATAGCACGGATGGCAGAACTGCCCTCCAGTGCCTGTGCTATTTTTTTTGAAATCAAATTACTCCGCCTTTCTAATTGTTTGTAATCGCCATAAAGGAAAAAACCTTGTTGCGACTCTTTATCTCAAAGATATCAACTTTTCTCTACAGCCATGTGCTTCACAGGAAGCTTTTTCTCCGCTCGTCATTCCCCAAGAATCAAATGCATACCTATTTCCCTCTGCATCTTTGTAGAACAGTGTCACATGCGCTGGATTAACCGGGGTTGAACTATTAACTCCTCTGCCAGGCCACACGCCTTCCCCCTTTTCTGTTCCATCTTTAAACTCCGCAATCCCCAAATCCTTTGTTGCTATTTCCATCACAAGAGCAGCAGACGTACAATCGCAAATATAACCCTGGAATACCATGATATCTGCTATCCTATCATCCATAATCATAAAAAATTTATTTTCTACGGACCAGTTTTTCCAGAATGTCGGATTACTTTTTTCAAAATAGTAGGGCTGCCTGGATAATGATTTGTACTGTTGATATAGTCCGCTATGGCTCCCAACTTTTGTGCTTTTGTCATTCCCGGCTTCCAGAGCGCAGCCTCTATCTTATGGCGGACTACAATATATAGCTGATCACCCGGCTTACTCCCCTCAGGGCTACCTTCATCAAAACCGTAACTCTGCAGATAAATATAATCTAATACTTTTGAACCCTGCTTTGCGATTAATTTTAAAACTCCTGCACTCCTTGCGGCACTTACTTTCAAGATTTTTCCGGCCGTTGCCCGAACATCAGATTTTACCGGACCCGTACCGGTACACGGTTCAAAAACAACCGGATTCAGATGTTCTACTTCTCTCAAAAGAGAAGCCGCTGACTCTTTTTTTACAGTAGACGTCCGATATGGAATGCCCAGATCTGAAAACACCTTAGCATACGCCAGCGGCGTTACGTCTTCTACTTCAAAAGTCACATTACGATCGATCCAATATTCACTGCCGTCACAAAAGAAATTAATCTCGTATTCATAGGTTCCATCTGCTTTGTGTTTTGAGTGTCCTCTGCTTTTATACACAGGACCGCTCGAACCAAAACCATATACAGAGGCACTTTTCGTCGTTCTCTTTACCGTCACAACGGCAGAACCATATTTGTACTTCGATGTCACCTTGAATTTTTTGGATGACGTTTTTTTCGCCGAAAGTATGAAACTCTTACTTGATTTCACAGATTTAATCACATACTTTGTCTTGATCGTTTTCGACGTTGTAAACGTTATGCTCTTACTCATTGTCGTAGTCTTTGCCGCAGCCTGGGCGTCTATAGGAACTGTCGTTTCCACAAAGGGTAGTGTCATAATGAAAACCGACACAATGCTAATATGTGTCGTATCTTCTCTTTCATATCCTTCCTCCTCACTACATTCACACTATTTTTATAATCTGATTATTTACTTCAGTATAGCAAAATTTGTAATGACATTCAATTATAAGATCCATTTTTACGATAAGTGCTTGGCAGATAAAACACTTCAAAAGAAAATCCCGCTCAAAGAATTTTTCTTTACATGAAAAAATAACCGTCCTGCTTCTCTCTAAAGAATTAGACGGTTATTCTTTCACTATTCAAGAACTCATTTTCATTTTATGACTCAGATAGCTGCTGATATTCTGCTTCTGCCTGTGTCAGAACTCCATAATTTGTCACGAATCCTTTTGCTCGGTCCGACAGTGCATCGTAGGCAGCCCTCGCACTTTGAATTGCTCCTCCGCTATCCGGACCGACTGCACCGATTTTGTTAATCAGATCAATAACAGCATTAGCCTGCGCCTGTGCTTCTGCATTGGCCTGATCTTCTGCTGCCTGCTGATTCACCAGATTCGCATATGCTTCTTCCGCTGCAAGAAGAACATCGTAATTATCTACGTAGCTTTTCGCCTCATCAGAAAGAGCATCATACTGGGCGCGACAAGAAGCAATCACTCCTTGGCTGTCTAAAGTAACTTCACCGATTCCGTTAATCGCATTTGTAACTGCCCTTCCCTGATCCATCGCAATGCTCTTCGCACTCTCTGTTCCAGCCAATTCATATACTAAAACCGGATAACCCGCCGCAATATTGTCAAAGATCTTCTTCGCCGCATCATACGGAAGATTCACACAGCCATGAGAACCACTTGTCTTATAGATACTGCCTCCAAAGCTGTTTCTCCAAGAGGCATCGTGCATTCCTACGTTTCCACAATATGGTATCCAGAAATTGACATCCGAAGCGTAATTCTCTCCCTTTAGTGTCGCATCCCTTTGTGTATAAGTGACTGGATACGCTCCAACCGGAGTCCCATTTCCTTTCGAAATATTTCCTGATACAAAATCAGAATCCACAATCAAATTTCCGTCTTTATAAAAATACAGATGCTGTGCAGTCAGATTGATCTCCACATAGGTATTTCCATAATCATTTTCTCCATGGCTATTTGCCGTCTGGGAATATACCGGATCCCTCGTCACATCTTTTCCATCAGCGATATCCTTTTTAAGCTGTTCTAATTCTTTTGCATTATCAATTTTCCATCCATAAGCCCCGCCGGTGATCGTAACCGTACTTCCCCAAGAAGTCTTTAACTTTTTCGACTTATATGCCGTATTGTATTTAGAACCCAAACTTTTAATAAATTCCGTCGCCTGTTCTTCATTTACAACTGCTTTTCCCTCACTGATACTCATCCACTTACAGATTTCATCGCCCTTTAAAATCTCTTTTTTATCTCCAAACGAATATGTAATCTGAATTTTTTTCAGGCCCTTCATCTGTGCCAAAGTTTCTTTTAATACTTTAGAATCTTTTCTAACTTTTGGATCTACATAACACTTTTTATCCATATCCAGCTTGTCCTGCAAATTCAATACAGAACTATTCAACTCTTTCCAGAAAACTTTTTCATCGATCGTTGTTCCCATAACCTCTGGGACAATCACATAGTCTTCCTTTTGATCTTCTTCTAAAGTGGCATCTTCCGGTGCAACCATCCCCTTTGTATCCATACATTTTAACTGCTGCATCTGCTTTTTCAAAGCCGTCTTATCATAACTTACAATAGATTTTGACTCGTACACTTCTGGCTTAAAGAGCGTTACAATCCATTTAAATCCATTTTGTTTATCCAATATTTTGTCCAGTGTATCGTCAAATTCCACGGCAATCGAGACATCATCTCCTCTGATCGTTTCGCTTTTATCTCCTCTTTGTTTTAACTCTAACTTATAATTTTTTACTTCCTCTCTGATATCCTCCTGTACACTTTTTGCCGTCTTTCCGGTACAGGATACACCATTGATTACCGTTCTTGGCAAATAGTGTGATTGGAAAAAAATCCCTCCCACAACATAGATAATGGCAAAGATCCCAATGACTAAAGCTGCAATGAGAGCCGCCTTTTTTCCTGTCATTTTCTTTATTTCATAATCCCTTGAAATATTCACTTTTTAAATCCTCATTTCTTTTCTATTTTTATAGCATGTTCTATAAAGTATTATATTATCTTCGTTTTTGATGTCAACTTTTTAGACAAATTGTAATACTTTTTTAAGAAAATACCTTTCTTAATTTTTTGTGAAATTCCAGGAATTCGCGTTGTTCTTTCTATTTTCCTATGCTATAATCCTTGCAGAAAAAAGTATCTATGTGATAGAAGAAGGTGGTCAGCATTGAAAGCAATTCAGAATTTTTTTATAAAGTATAGACATGCATGGGTTTTTCTATATGGTTTGATTTATCTCCCATGGTTTGGATGGCTAGAAAAGCATGTGACCAGCGATTTTCATGTAATCCATATGGCAATTGACGATTCTATTCCATTTATAGAGTATTTTGTCATTCCCTATTTTTTATGGTTTGCCTATATCGCCGTAAGCATTACCTATTTCTTTTTTCAGGATAAAAAAGATTTTTACAAACTGTGTATTTTTCTATTTACCGGTATGACAATTTTTTTGATCGTGTCCACAATCTATCCAAACGGCCATCATTTAAGGCCAGAACAATTTTATCACGAAAATATTTTTACAAAAATGAC
>JAAVYC010000171.1 GCA_022790905.1 Lachnospiraceae bacterium
ACCCATATGAGGACAGGAAATCTGAATTTTATTAAATTGGAACGCCTTGTCAGAGAGCTCTGTGATCTCAGGAATCAAAATATGGAAGTCTGTCTGGTCAGTTCCGGTGCCATTGCTGTCGGAAGAAAAATGATGAGTATCAAAAAGCGTCCGAAAAGCATTGCGGTAAAGCAGGCGTGTGCTGCAGTTGGACAGGCAAGTCTTATGATGACTTACCAAAAGTTATTTGGGGAATACCATCAGACATGCGGTCAGGTGCTGATGACGAAGATGACGATGATGGACAATGTGGCGAGGAAAAATGCACAGAATACATTTGAGGAGCTCTTTAAATTGGGAGTGATTCCGATTGTCAATGAAAATGACACGGTCAATACGTATGAAATTCAGTTCGGGGACAATGACAGTCTAGCGGCAATTGTGGCATCTTTAATCGGCGCAGACTTGCTCGTATTGTTATCCGATATTGACGGATTGTTTACAGACGATCCTCACAAGAATCCGGAGGCGAAATTAATCGAAACGGTTACGGAATTGGATGAGCGCTATCTGCATATGGCGAAAGAGAGCAGCGGAAGCGATGTCGGTACCGGCGGAATGGCTACAAAATTAAATGCTGCGAAGATTGCCACCTATTCCGGAGCGGATATGGTCATTGCCAATGGAAAAGACGTTGGTATTTTGCACAAAATTTTTGAAGATCACTTTGTAGGAACCGTGTTTTTGGCAAATAAAAATGATGATTTTTATATTCCGGATTTTATCGAAGAATACATGATGGGATATTAGATAAAAGGAGTCGAGATGGATGAGAAAAAAATAGAGAGAATCAATGAGTTGTATCACAAATCAAAAGCAGAAGGTTTGACAGAAGCGGAAAAAACAGAACAAGCACTGCTCAGAAAAGAGTATATTGCGTCAATACGCGGTCATCTTCGATCACAGTTGAACAATATTGATATGCAGCAAGAAGATGGCAGTATTGTAAACCTTGGAGAAAAATATGGTAACAAAAGCAAAAATTAGGGAGAGCCTTTTAAGAGAGAGAAATTCGTTAGATGATTCATGTTATTACCAGGCAGAGACAGCGATGGCAGAGAAAATTCAGCGTTCAGAACTGATTTTAGAACATGGCTATCTCTATGGCTATTATCCGATTGGAAGAGAACTGTCTCTATTGAAAGGATTGCAGTGGGCACTGGATGCCGGAAAACGCGTTGCTCTTCCAAAAATCTGTGAAGACACTATGGATTTTTATGAAATCACCTCGTTAAAAGAAGTAGCGCGGGGGGAGTTTGGCATTATGGAACCCACACAAAAGATTCCGGTCTATTGGGAAGAGGCGGTCTGTCTGACTCCTGGAGTTGGTTTTGACAGAACCGGAAATCGTATCGGTCACGGCGCAGGATTTTATGATAAATATTTTGCATGCCATTCCAGATTAAAAAAGGTTGGAGTCGCCTACGATTTTCAAATCAAAGAAGCGATTCCTGCGGAAAAAACAGACATTGTGATGGATTATCTTTTGACTCCATCTGGATGGAAAGGAATAGAAAAGTGAAAACAAGTGACAAAAAAGGAGGAGAGAGATGAAAGCGCAATTATTAGAGATTGGAAATAAAGCGAGAGAAGCGGCAGAATATATGGCACTTCTTGAGACGCTCAAAAAGAATGAGGTTTTAAGACAGGTGGCAGAAAATCTTATAAAAGATCACGATATTCTCATAAAAGAGAATGCAAAAGATATGGAAAACGGCAGACAAAATGGGATGCCGGAGGGACTCTTAGACCGCCTGTTATTGACAGAAAAACGAATTGAACAAATGGCAGAAGGGTTACTGCAAATTGCAGATTTAGACGATCCAATCGGAGAAATACTGTCTATGAAAAAGCGCCCAAATGGTCTTCGTATTGGAAGGAAGCGTGTTCCGCTAGGAGTTGTCGGTATTATTTATGAAGCACGCCCAAATGTGACTGCGGATGCCTTCGGTCTCTGTTTTAAAACGGGAAATGCCGTGATTTTAAAGGGCGGAAGCGATGCCCTCTATTCCAATATGGCAATTGTGGAGAGTATTCAAAGAACGTTAAAAGAGTGCCGTGTCAATGAAAATGCAATTTCTCTGATTACGGATACTTCTAGAGAAACTGCCACAGAATTTATGAAAATGAATGGCTATGTAGATGTTCTAATTCCAAGAGGCGGAGCAGGATTGATTCGCGCCGTTGTGACAAATGCCACTGTTCCTGTGATTGAGACGGGAACCGGAAACTGCCATATCTATGTGGATGAGGGAGCAGACTTGGATATGGCGGTTGATATCATATACAACGCAAAGACACAGAGAATTGGAGTCTGCAATGCCTGTGAATCGCTTGTCGTACATGAGAAAGTCAAGGCGGAGCTGTTACCGAGACTGGTGAGTCGTCTCAAAGAGAAAAATGTAGAGCTTCGTGCAGATGAGGCAAGCCGCAGTATCTGTGACGGAATGCTTCCTGCTACAGAAGAGGACTGGGGAACGGAATATTTGGATTATATTCTTTCCATTAAAACGGTTTCTGATATCAACGAGGCAATAGCCCATATTAACCGCTATAATACGGGACATTCCGAGGCGATTATCACAAGAGATTACGACCATGCAGAACAATTTTTGGACGAAGTCGATGCAGCAGCTGTCTATGTCAATGCCTCCACCCGTTTTACAGACGGATTTGAGTTTGGTTTTGGCGCCGAGATTGGTATCAGCACTCAAAAATTGCATGCGAGAGGACCGATGGGATTAGAAGCCTTAACCAGTACAAAATATATTATTTACGGAAACGGACAGATCAGACCATGATGACGAAAATAACAAAAGGAAGCCAGATACAGACAGCGCCAACGGAAGAACCGAAACGTCAGTATTATTTTATGGAACTTGCCAGACAATATGTGCTACAACTTGCAGAGAAAAAAGGTTGTCCTCTAACTTTTTGTGTCAATACCTTTGGCTGTCAGATGAATGCCAGAGATTCCGAAAAACTCGCTGGAATTTTAGAAAAAATCGGCTATGTGAAAAAGGAAACAGAGGATGCCGACTTTGTGATTTACAATACCTGTACGGTTCGGGAAAATGCGAATAATAAAGTCTACGGAAGACTTGGCTATTTAAACAGTCAGAAGAAAAAGAATAGAGAGATGATGATTGGGCTTTGCGGATGTATGATGCAAGAGCCAAAAGTCGTGGAAAAGATTCGGACGAGTTATCGCTTTGTGGATTTGGTTTTTGGAACGCACAATATTTATAAGTTTGCGGAGTTATTAGTTTCAGCTTTTGAATCAGATGGAATGATCGTAGATATCTGGAAGGATACGAATCAGATTGTGGAAGATCTTCCGATCAGGCGTAAATATCCGTTTAAATCCGGGGTCAATATTATGTTTGGATGCAATAATTTTTGCAGTTACTGTATCGTTCCCTATGTCCGCGGGAGAGAGAGAAGCAGAGAGCCAAGAGATATTCTACGAGAGATCGAACAGTTTGTGGCGGACGGCGTTGTCGAGGTTATGCTGCTTGGACAAAATGTCAATTCTTACGGAAAGAATTTAAAAAATCCAATGACTTTTGCACAACTTTTAGAAAAAATTGAAAAGATAGAGGGGCTTAAAAGGATTCGCTTTATGACCTCCCATCCAAAAGATTTATCCGATGAGCTGATTGCTGTCCTTGGACACTCGAAAAAGATTTGCAAGCATCTTCACTTGCCGTTGCAGTCGGGAAGTACCCGCATATTAAAGGAGATGAACCGTCGTTACACGAAAGAGGATTATCTGAAA
>JAAVYC010000246.1 GCA_022790905.1 Lachnospiraceae bacterium
CATGAAAAAATGGTTTAATACCAATTACCACTATATTGTTCCCGAAGTAGAAGATGATACAGATATAAGGCTTTCAGGGAATAAGCTGTGGGAAGAATACGCAGAGGCAAAGGCACTCGGAATTGAAACAAAGCCTGTTGTGGTTGGTGCATACACATTGTTAAAGCTATGCCGATATACCGGAAAGAAATCTTCTGATGATTGTGCAGATGCAGTTATCAGTGCATATCGGGACTTGCTTAAAAAGTGCGGAGAATACAGAATCGCATGGATTCAGTTTGACGAGCCGGCTCTTGTACAGGATATGGACAGGGAAGATTTGGCGTTATTCCATAAAATATACAAAGCGGTTCTTCCATCTGCAAATAAAAGCAGGATATTGTTACAGACTTACTTTGGAGATGTCAGAGATGTTTATCCCGATTTGATAAAAATGCCGTTTGCAGGAATCGGTCTTGATTTTGTAGAAGGAAAAGAAACATACCGTCTGATAGAAAAATATGGTTTTCCGCAGGACAAGCTGTTATTTGCAGGACTGGTCAACGGAAAAAATATTTGGAAAAACCACTATGGAAAGACATTGCACATTTTGGCGGCATTGCGGGAAAAAGGAATCCAAACCGTACTGTCAACTTCCTGTTCGCTGCTGCATGTTCCATACACCTTAAAGCATGAGAACGCATTGTCACCGGAATACTTATGTCATTTTGCCTTTGCGGAAGAAAAACTGACAGAGTTAGCGAAACTTAAAAACCTTGCCGAATGCAGGGATTACCGCTCAGAGGCAGCATATCAGGATAACGAGAAACTGTTTGCGGGAAACAGGGATTGTGGAAACGAGGACGTAAAAAAGCGGCTTTCCCTTGTAACAGACGAGGATTATATAAGGCTGCCAAAACGCAGCGAGCGTCAGAAATTGCAGAAAAAGGCTTTTTCACTTCCGAAGTTCCCGACAACAACAATAGGCTCTTTTCCACAGACAAAAGATGTAAAGGCAAACCGTTCTGCTTACCGCAGGGGAGAAATATCAGAAAAAGAGTATGTGGAGTTTAATCGGGAAAAAATTGCGGAGTGTGTAGCGTGGCAGGAAGAAATAGGGCTTGATGTACTGGTTCATGGAGAATATGAAAGAAATGACATGGTGGAATATTTTGGTGAGGCGTTAGGCGGCTTTCTGTTTACGGAAAAAGCATGGGTGCAGTCCTATGGTACAAGGTGTGTGAAACCGCCGATTATATGGGGCGACGTGTACCGTGAAAAACCGATAACGGTGGAATGGTCTGTTTATGCACAATCCCTGACAAAAAAAGTTATGAAAGGAATGCTGACAGGTCCCGTTACCATCTTAAACTGGTCATTCCCAAGAGAGGATATATCCATAAAGGAATCCGTTTCACAGATTGCATTGGCAATCAGGGATGAAGTGCTGGATTTGGAGAACAACGGTATCCGTATCATACAGATTGACGAGGCAGCATTGAGAGAAAAACTGCCACTTCGGAAATCAGACTGGTATCAGGAGTATCTGGATTTTGCAATCCCTGCTTTCCGACTGACACACAGCGGCGTGAAACCGGAAACGCAGATTCATACGCATATGTGTTACAGTGAGTTTACGGATATTATTCCGGCGATTGATGATATGGACGCAGATGTCATAACCTTTGAAGCCTCCCGTTCAGATTTGCAGATATTGGATTCGTTAAGGGAACACAATTTTGAAACAGAAGTCGGACCGGGCGTATATGACATTCACTCTCCTAGAGTGCCATCCGTAGAGGAAATCGTAGCTGCACTGAATACCATGCTTACCAAAATCAGCAGAGAGAAGCTGTGGGTAAACCCTGACTGCGGATTGAAAACAAGAGCCATGCCCGAAACAGAGGCAAGTCTTAAAAATCTGGCAGAAGCGGCAAAGCAGATAAGGAATGAAGTATAAGAAAATGAAGATTTCGGAAATATACAAAAAAAATAAAAAAAGTCTGTCCTTTGAGATTTTTCCACCAAAAAAAGACAGTGAACTTAGGAACATTGATGAAACCCTGGCGGTTTTGTGTGAACTGAATCCTGACTATATCAGTGTGACTTTTGGTGCGGGAGGCGGCACAGGCTGCAGCCGCACCATAGAACTCGCTAGGAAAATTAAATATGAATACCATGTAGAGCCTGTGGTTCACTTGACATGCCTGCATTATGACAAAACGGAAATAGACGGGTTTGCAAGGATTTTGGAAAATGAGGGCATTCAAAATGTGCTTGCCCTTCGGGGTGATAAAAATCCGAACATTTTGGAAAAGGGAGATTACAAGCACGCTTCTGATTTGATTGCATATATGAAACCAAAGTGGGATTTCTGTTTTTTAGGGGCATGTTACCCTGAATGCCATCCTGAATCCGACAACAGAATCAGCGAAATAAAAAATTTGAAAACAAAAGTGAATGCAGGGGCTGAAGTGCTTTTATCACAGCTATTTTTCGATAATAAGCAGTTTTTCCGGTTCCTTGAGGATTGCAGAATTGCAGAAATCAATGTTTCGGTTATTCCGGGCATTATGCCCGTAATCAATGTGTCACAAATAAAGAGAATGGTAACAATGTGCGGGGCAACTTTTCCGATGCGTTTTCAGAAGATAATTAACAAATATGAAAACAACAAGAAAGCACTTTTTAATGCGGGAATGTCTTATGCTTTAAGTCAGATTATTGATTTGCTTGTCAGCGATATTGATGGGATTCATTTATATACCATGAACAATCCGCTTGTTGCAAGAAAAATATGTGAGGGCATACACAATATTATATAGGGCATTGGATTTAAAAGTCCCCCATTTTACACAAGCAATTTGTGAAAAATGGGGGACTTCAAACTTGCTAATAGTGGCTTTCTTCTGCAAGCCTTAATGCTGAAATAATCGGCACAATCAGTATTGCGCTAAAAAAGTTACTGATACCATGAATACAATCCCACGGCAGACCTGCGATAATCCACGCTGTCATTTGTTGAAAACTGAATCCGAACAAGACTGCCTGCATTGGGGCATATAGAGTTCCGAATAGGAATCCATGTGCTGCGCATACTGCCATATAAACAATCATCTGCGCTTTTTTAGGCATTTCCTTTGGGAGAAGCATAACTGCTCCCCATAGGATAGTCCATATGTATAAATAAGGAATCCACCATGCTGCAAAACCGCAAAAAATACCGTTCAGAATGACATAGGTATAGATTGGGTACAATGCCTTTTTTCTGTAAACAACCGTAAATGCAACTGTAAACACGCCAAGCAGATGCACATTCGGCAGGAACTCCATAACCATTTTTGAAGCATACATAACCGCTCCAAGCATTCCAAAAATGGCAGTCTCCCTGATTGTAAGTTTCATATCATTCCACTTTGAAGGAGTAACTTTCTCCCTCCGCTATTTTTGTGGAATCAACACCTGTCTGTGCGTACTCGCCATTGATATAAAACGCCCAATACACACCGTCTTTGTCATAGTCTGCCGTTATGCCGTTGACAGTCTTGACATAAAGACCGTATTCGCTTTCTTCTCCTGCAATCAGTCCAAGCTCCACTAACGCCTCCCCTACTGTTTCTTTTTCGGTGTGGATTTCAAACTGCGTTTCGCTGCCTTCCTTGTCCACTACAGTGAAGGTGAATACTGTACTGTACTGCCTTCCCCTAATACACTGCCTTCTGTCTGGACATCTGCCTGTGTTCCCGCTTCGGAAGGTATGTCTTTGGGTGTGCTGCCGTTACAACCAGTTGTAAACAGTGCCATAGCCACAATAAGCACCATACAAAGGATGAATG